>DATAQX010000474.1:0-5414 GCA_036264455.1 Silvibacterium sp.
CATCGCGGTTCCTGTTGGCATCGTATCTGTTTCCGTCTTGATGTCCTTGGCCAACGCCCAAATCTCGCCGAGCCTGCCCAATCCGATCGCGGCGCCGAATCCGCTGACGACGACACTATCCATTTTTCGCAGCAATATGCAGGACAAGATCATGAAGTCAGCGGACGCGATGCCAGAGTCCAAGTACAGCTACCGGCCGACGAAGGACGTTCGGTCGTTTGGCGAGATCCTGAATCATATCGCAGATATCTCCTACGCCTTGTGTACCGTCGCCAAAGGCGAGGCGATACCTGCCCCGCCTCCCCCGAAGGCTTCGAAGACCGAGATCATGGCTTACCTCAAAGCCTCGTTCACCTTCTGCGATGGCGTATATTCCGGCTTCACCGATGCGCACCTCAATGACCCGGCGGATTTCTGGGGCGCCAGGACGAACAAGATGTTCATCTTGACGCAAGTCGGAAATCATGACGCCTTGCATTACGGCAATCTCGTCACGTATCTGCGCCTCAATGGCCTCGAGCCGTCCGGGGGCTGGTTTTGATGAAGCAGCGGCGAGTCTAAGCCGATATACGTCATACTGGTCACGAGGAGCCTCCTTGGATGTCCCTGAATCAGCCGCTTGCGACTGAGTTCAGCCCTTGTACACCAAGTGCCCCTCAACCCAGCCACTTATCCACAAGTGCCCTCTCGACCCTGAGAGACTAAATACGATGTATTAGGGAAACTGAAACTGCCTCAGTCTCCTGATGAATTCAAATCAACCCAGACGACACGCGTTTCAAAACGGATTTCCTTCCCATTTGCTGATCAGGAAGAACTCCACCCGCTCGGCGCCGGTACACTGTCTGAGTGAATTTCACGTCGAACGACGCCGAGCTCTTCTATACGACGATGGGGGAAGGACCCGACCTGGTGCTGCTCCATCCCACGCCCTGCGATCATCGCTTCTGGCTCGGCGTAGTCGAACATCTGGCCGGAAAATATCGCGTGATCCTGCCTGACCTTCGAGGTCATGGCCAGTCGGAGGCGGGCAACGGTCCGATCACTGTCGAAAAGCTTGGCGAGGACCTGGAACGGTTGCTCGATCTGCTCCAGGTGCCGCGCGCCCTGTTTGCCGGCTGCTCCATCGGCGGATACACGCTTTACGAGTTGTGGCGCGCCGCCCCCGGCCGCATCTCCGCGCTGGCCTTTTGCTGTGCCCGGCCGCAGGCCGACGCCGAAGCCAACCGCGCCAAACGGGAAGAATGGATCACGAAGATTCGCCAGCGCGGGACCGGAGAATTTATCGAGGCGATGCTCGAGAGCCTGATCGGCCCGACCGCGCGGCAACGTGCCCCGGAAAGGATCGCCGGGATTCGCGAGATGATGCAGACCGTCCGCCCCGAGGCAGCGATTGCCATTCAACAAGGACTTGCCGCACGGCCCGATTCGGTCGCAACAGCTCGCAGCATCCACGTGCCCTGCTTCGTGCTGGCCGGCGGAGAAGACACGGCTTCAACTCCTGCGGATATGAAGCTGCTGGCAGAATCGATACGCAGCAGCGGCTATAGCGCGGAGCTCACTGTGCTGCGCGACGCCGGCCACTACGCTCCCTGGGAACAACCCCAGATGGTGGGACGACTGTTGCGGCGCTTCTTCGATTCAGTGCTGGGATAGCGAGGCTCGGCTCGGTCGTCGACGGTCGTTTAAGAATCCAGGACTGCACCGGGCACTGGCAATCCGGTTTGCAGGCCGCGCGCTGCAAGGTCGCGGCGCAGTTGTTCGATCGATTCGAAAAGCACCGCCTTTAGGCCGACCCTGGCTGCAGCGGCAACATTCTCCGGCTTGTCATCTAAAAAGAGAGCCTTCTCCGGTATCACGTCGAGCTTCTCGCAGGTATGGAGGTAGATGGCCGGGTCCGGTTTACAAATTCCCAGTTCGCACGACCAGGTGTGATGGTGGAAGTGAGCGAGCCATCCGAATTCCTGGCGCATGTAGGCCAGAGTTTCCCGCCCCATGTTCGAGAGGATAGCTGTCTTGATGCCTGCCTCCTGCAGCGCGATCACCCAGGCCAGCATTTCCTCGTTGAGCGATGTCCACATGAGGACGTCGGTCTCAATCAGATCGTCAACCTGATCGGGAGCAATGGCAATCCCCGTATCGCTCGCGAATTTTTCCCAGTACGTGCGGCCATTCAGGACACCCATATCGTAGTCGTGCCGGTGCCGCCAATAGTGGCGATCGAAGCTGGCATGGTCAAGGCCGGTGAGCGCCAGCATCTTCTGCTTCGCCTGCGGGTCTTCGGAGTTGCTCAGAACTTTTCCGTAATCGAAGATCACGGCATCAATCGACATGAAGGCTCCTGACAAAAAATTGCTGACCTGACTTCATTATGCCCAAGAAACGCGAAGAAGCATTTGTGAAAAGATGGCTTCCATGCAACGCCGTCCGACCTTCTCCGCGCGCACAGCCTGGGACACATCGGAAACGGATCTGGCCCGGGCAATCGCTGAGCGGCGCGAGCGAGGACTGCCGCTGCTGGATCTGACTGCGTCCAATCCCACTCAGTGCGGCTTCGTCTACGACGAAGATGCGATATTGTCCGCGCTGTCCCGCCGCGAGTCGCTGGTCTACGATCCCAATCCTCGCGGCATGCTTCGGACTCGTGAAGCGGTAGCAAAGTATTACGCGGACCATAACGCCATCATCGACCCCAAGCAGTTGTTTCTGACCACCAGCACCAGCGAGGCCTACAGCTTCCTCTTTCGTTTGCTGTGTGATCCGGGCGGCGAAGTACTTATCGCACAGCCGAGCTATCCGCTCTTCGACTTTCTGGCGCAGATTGAAAATGTGCGGCTGGTTCCCTATCCGTTGTTTTACGACCACGACTGGCGGATGGATGTCGAGTCGCTGCGGCGGCAGATCACAGCGAAGACGCGGGCCATTGCCCTGGTGCATCCGAACAATCCCACTGGGCATTTCACGAAAGACTTCGAGCGCGCAGAATTGGAAGAGCTTTGCGCCGGGCACGGACTGGCTCTGATCGTGGACGAGGTCTTTCTCGATTATGGCGTGCGCGGTCATGCCGGCCGAAGCTTTGCCTGCCGGCCGCATCCCGTCCTGACATTTGTTCTGAGCGGCCTGAGCAAGATCGCCGCGCTCCCGCAGATGAAGGCCGCCTGGATCGCCGCCTTCGGACCGGAACCCGAGCTGACTGAGGCGCTCGATCGGTTGGAGGTAATCGCCGATACATTTCTATCCATGAATGGACCGATCCAGTGTGCGCTGCCGGCATGGCTCGCCGAGCGCAGCGTATTGCAGACACAGATCTCCAATCGGGTCGAGCAGAACCTCCGCAGCCTCGACAGGCTGCTCTCTTCCCAGACCATGGTCTCGCGCCTCGAAGTCGAAGCCGGCTGGTATGCCGTGCTGCGCGTCCCGGCACTGGAGTCAGGAGAAGAGCTCGCGGTACGCCTTGTACGGGACCATGGCATTTCAATTCATCCCGGTTATTTTTTCGGTTTTGCGGGAAATGGATGGCTCATTGTGAGTCTGTTGACGCTGGCTGGCGAATTCGCAGATGGAATACGCACTATCTGCTTTTTTTTCAATCAAATAAGGGGTGAAATCTAAAGCCTGGTTATCAAGGTTGATTCCGATAAAGTGTCGATTTATATAATCATTGTTAATCGATTGAAATAAAACGATTAAATCCGCACTCCTGGTTGGAGGAACGGGTTCGATTCACGCTCCTCTCCAATCGTCGTCCGTGGCCCGTGGCCAGGGATAACGCGCGTCTCATCCGGCAGGGGCAGGAGCCGGTCGTGAATCGATCGCAGGATCTTCTTTGAGTCGCCGCCCGGCAGATCTGTCCGGCCTATCGACCCGGCAAAGAGGGTGTCACCCGCAATGAGCAGCTTCTCCGGCGCGAAGTGGAGGCAGATGCTGCCCTGCGTATGGCCGGGCGTGTGCAGTACCTGTGCTACGTGGCTGGCGATGCCGACTACCATTCCCTCTTCTGCGCTAACGTCCGGAGGAACAACCGGCGGCGGTGCGACGCCCAGCCATCCGGCCTGGAGATCCATCATCTCCAATAACGGCAGGTCATTTTCATTGAGCAGAATGGGTGCTCCGGTGGCTTTCTTGAGCTGGACCGCTCCGCCAACGTGGTCGATATGCGCATGGGTGACAACGATCTGCTTGAGGGTAAGACCATGTTTTGCCAATCGCAGCAGGATCTCGGGTATATTGTCGCCTGGGTCGATGACCATGGCCTCGCGTGTCGTCGTATCGCCGATAATGGTGCAGTTGCATTGCAGCAGTCCGACAGGGAAGGTTTCAAGAATCATCGCGGCGGCGCTCATGAATTCATTGTCGGCCAGGCTGCAGCAATAGGAAAGCAAGCGTTCGGCAAAAACTAAAGGCCTGGACTATTCTCCAGGCCTTTGTTTTCCAGCTTTGAACTGAGGTTAGAATTCAAACCGCAATGCAAGTTGTACGTTTCGGCGTTCGTCTCCGGGGCCAGAGACTCCACCCGGTGCCCCCTTCGCCGCCTGAACCGAGCTGACCTCCGCGAAGTCTGCCGTCCCACCGTTCACATACAGGTTGTGATGGTTGAAGATGTTGTAGAACTCACCGCGCAGCTGCAGGTTGTATCTCTCCCCGAGACGGAAAGTCTTATAGGTGCCGAGATCCAGGTTCCAGTAGGCCGGACCATACCACTGGTTCCGTCCCAGTCCCGGGCTCAGCCAGCAGCTGGTGTTACTGCCGCCGTTGCAGGTAGGCATATCGGAAGCTCCTACAATCGGATCGACGTACAGATTTTGCGATGCGGCGGGAATATCGATGAAGTTGAAGGAATTCGCCACTCCCGGCTCCTGTCGGGCATTTCCCTTGAACTTGAGCCCCGGGGCATTCACGATGCGCGGGCAGGTATAGAACGCATTCGTGCAGTCGTAGATGGTGAAGGCGGTTCCGGAGTTGGCGCTGAAGATCGGCGCGAATGTCCAGCCGCCTGCCAGGGTGCGCACAGTCGGTGATGCATGCTCAAATTGCAGAACCTTCGGTTCATAGACGGCTCCAAGAGTGATCCTCTGGCGCGCATCGTAGTCCGAGTTTCCACGGTCATAGGCGACGTTAAATGGATCGAGATTGCCGAGGTTGAAGTTATTCCCCGACTGGCTGAAGGTCGAGCTCAGGGTATCCATGGATCGGCCGAGCGTATAGTTCGTGACGATCTGCAATCCCTGGTTGGCAAAGTTATTGGCTTCGAAGCGGACATTCATCGACTGGTAGTAGCTGTCGCCATCTGCCGCGCGATAGTTGATACTCCCATATTGGAGATTCAGGGCATTTCCAGGGGAGTTCCCCGGGTCGTCTCCCAGAAAGATGTTGCCGTAAAACTCGCGATTAATATTGTAGATCGTGTACTGGTG
>DATAQX010000493.1:0-6120 GCA_036264455.1 Silvibacterium sp.
TATGTCGAGAGGTTCGAGAGGAAATGGACCGCCGGCGATCCGGCTCCTACCGAGGATCTTCTCGGCGCCGCCGACATTCAGTCGCTCGCCGATCTCGGCAACAGCTACTCGCTTGTGCGCGAAATGCGTTCGGTTCCGTTCGGCCTCGACGATATGGGTCGACTGGCAGCCGCTACAGCAGCTCCACTGCTGCCTTTACTGCTCACGGTCTTTTCGCCGGAAGAGCTTGTCATACGGCTAATCAAGGTTTTGTTCTGAGCAATGGATGTAGTTGAAAGGATCATACGATGCGGAAGCGAGTCATTTCATTCCTGCTGGCAGTACTCGTCTGCATTTCATACCCGCACCCGTCGAACGCTCAGCCGAAGAAACTGCCGAACGTGGTGATCCTGGCCACTGGAGGAACCATCGCCGGAGCAGCAACCACGGGCACTCAGGCCTCTTACACCTCCGGTGCGGTGACCATCGATGCAATGCTTGCCGCTGTTCCCGGAATCAGAGATCTCGCCAACATCAAGGGCGAGCAGATCTCCAATGTCGGATCGCAGGACATGACGCTGGACATCATGCTCACTCTTGCCAAGCGAATTAATGCCTTGCTGGCGCAAAACGATGTCGACGGCATTGTCGTCACTCACGGCACAGACACCATGGAAGAGACCGCCTACTTTCTCAACCTTGTGGTGAAGAGTGAGAAGCCTGTCGTGCTGGTGGGCTCGATGCGGCCCTCGACGGCAGTCAGCGCTGATGGCCCCTTGAACCTTTACCAGGCTGTGGCCGTAGCAGGCGACCCGAATGCCAGATCACGAGGCGTGCTCGTGGTAATGAACGATTGGATTCACGCGGCCCACTCGCTCACTAAGACAAGCACAACTGCGGTCCAGACCTTCATGTCTCCCCTGCGCGGCCTAGTCGGCGTTTCCAGTTACGGCAAGAACGACTTCTATAACAGGCCGCCGTGGAAAAACACTGTCACAAGCGAATTCGACATAAGCGGAGTTACCAGACTGCCCCGGGTGGACATTCTTTATGCCTACGTGGATATGGCTCCCGATCTGATTGATGCATCTGTGGCAGACGGTGCCAAGGGAATTGTTATCGCCGGAGTCGGAAATGGAAATATGAACAAGGCGTCGTTGGAGGCTGCAAAAAGAGCCGCCTCAAACGGTGTAGTGATAGTCAGAAGCAGCCGCGTAGTCACCGGAAGCGTCGGCCGTAACGTTGAGGTGAACGATGACGAAATGAACTTCGTCGCCTCCGACGAACTCAATCCGCAAAAGGCCAGAGTGTTGCTAATGCTGGCGCTGCTGAAACCGCGCTCTACGGCAGAGTTGCAGAATCTTTTTTACAGCTATTGACCATACCAGCGTCGCCAAAGTATTTGAGCTCATTACCGGATGGTCACAGACTGACCATGTGGATAGGCAAAAGATGAATCCCACAGGGGCAGCTCGAGCTTCGGCAGACAAGCCCACTAACCAGGGCCCCGGCCCAGCCACAGACAGCCGGATCTCGCGACGTATCGCTTCCATTGACTGGATGCGCGGTTTCGTCATGGTGCTCATGACCATCGACCATGCTTCGATGGCCTTCGATGCTCACCACATCGACAACGACTCCGCCATGTACGCCGATGCTCTGACCACGGCTCTACCTGCGGGGGAATTCATCACCCGCTGGATGACCCATCTTTGCGCGCCCACCTTTGTCTTTCTCATGGGAACTTCTCTGGCTCTCAGCGTCGAGCGCCGCGTGGTCAAGGGCGCGAATCCGTGGGACATCGACCGGGGCATGCTGATTCGCGGACTGATCATCGCGCTTCTCGATCTCACCTTCATCTCTCTTGGCTCCGGTCACTGGAACTTCGGTGTGCTGTACGCCATTGGCATGTCGATGATCTGCATGGTCCCGCTCCGCCGCCTGCCGACCTGGGCACTGCTGGTCCTCGGCGTCGGATGGATGGCGCTCGGAGAGCTGGTTACCAGCCTCTTCTGGAACCCGCCCGGCAACGCCTCGATCCCCGCCGCATTGACGGTCGCGCAATATTCAAGCCACCTCTTGGTCATCAAATATCCGCTCATCCCCTGGCTGGCCATCTCTATCCTGGGATGGGTCTTCGGCCGCCACCTCATCCGCTACGCCGCCGGTCTGAGTACGGTTTCCGGAAGAAACGTGCTCTGGATATGCGGTGGGCTAAGCCTGGTCCTCTTCGCCATCGTCCGCGGCCTCAACGGATACGGCAATATGTTCCTTCCGCGCGTGGGTAACTCCTGGCAGCAATGGCTGCACGTCAGCAAGTATCCTCCATCCCTTACCTTTTACGCGCTGCAGCTTGGCATCCTGTTCCTATGCCTCGCCTTCCTGCGCAACCTCGAACTGCGCATCGGCATTCGTGAAAACGGCCCATTCTACGTTTTCGGACAAACCGCGATGTTCTTCTATCTTGCTCATCGCCTCGCATTCGAGGTGCCCGCCACGTACTTCGGTCTGCGCGACTTCGACGGCCTTACCGCAACCTATGGAATCGCTGCCGTCGCGCTTGTTTTGCTGTACCCGGCGTGCCGCTGGTATCGCACGGTCAAGGCCGCGCATCCACGCTCGATCCTGAAATACCTGTAGACGCTCACCGAAGGTACAGACCGCTCGGCCTTTGCCTCTGTCAACACTAACAGTTCCCACCATGTTTTCCGCGGTCTTAACATCGTCGTGAGTTTCGGAACGAGTGTCCTTTAAGAGCTGCTTGGGTTTCCTTGTCACAATTTGAAGGAACTCCGTACTTCGGGGAGGAGACATGAAAAGGTTCGCTATCGTCTGGGCTGCCCTGCTGCTCTTCGTCCCGAGTGGTGCCTTTGGCCAGGATGTTCGTTACAACTTCGACAAGGATGCAGATTTCTCGAAGTTCAAGACCTACGAATGGGTAGAAATCAAGGGCGCAAGCAAGCCCGACGACCTGACCGACAAGCAGATCAAGGCCGCTGTCGATGCACAGCTCGGCCAGAAAGGTCTGAGCAAGGTCGAGGATAAAGCCGACCTCTATGTGGCTTACCAGACCGCAATCGGCTCGGAAAAGCAGTTCACCTCCTTCAACTCGGGTGGATGGGGCTACGGGGCCGGCTGGTACGGCGGTGGATGGTACGGAGGTGGCGGCGGGATTACCACCGGTTCGACCTCCACCATCTATAACGGCCAACTGGTTATCGATATGTACAACCCGCAGGGACATGACCTCATCTGGCGCGGCGTGGTAAGCAAGACCCTCGATCCGAAGGCAAAGCCTGAGAAACGCGAGAAGAACCTGAATAAATCTCTAACCAAACTGTTCAAGAACTATCCGCCGAAGGTGAAGTCATAAGAAATTCGACGCAAGTCTGATTGAGACTGCGTCCGCAACATCAGCATCAAGAAAGGGAAAGACTATGAAGCCAATTCGTGTATTTGGGATGACAGGTATCGTACTTTTGTCGTTCCTGGGTCTCACTTCCGGGACAGCCGCTGCACAATCCACCAAAATGCAAGGGATCATCAAGAGCCGCAGCGGTCCGGACATGATCCTGAAGACAAGCGATGACCCCAACATGATCGTGATGCTGACCGATAGCACTGACGTTGGCCAGGTGGAGGGAGTCTTTAAGGCGCGCAGCAAGCAGATGTCGATGGCCGCCCTCATTCCCGGCCTGGCCGTTTCGGTCGAGGGCGACTACAACAGCCAGAATGTGCTCGTGGCCACGAAAGTAAGATTCAAGGGCAATGACTTTAAACAGGCCCAGGCCATCGACGCCGGCATGCACGACACCAAGATGCAGGCGCAACAGAATAAGGAAGATCTGGAGAAGGCGAACGCCGAGTTGAAGGCCCAGAACGAGGCCCTTGAGAAGCATCAGGCCGCGATCCAGGCTAACCAGGAAAAGATCGCTGCAAATAAAGCAGCTGTGGACGCAGCTATCGCGCGCTTCGGCCAGCTTGATGACTACTACATCATGGACGAAGTCACGGTGTTGTTCGGCAACGGCAAAATCAAGGTGGATCCCAAGTACGCTTCCCAGCTCACCACCCTGGCTCAAAACGCGTCGAAAGTCGACGGCTACATGATCGAAGTAAAGGGCTATGCTTCCGCCGTCGGCAGCGTTGCGATGAACCAGAAGCTCAGCCAACAGCGTGCTGAGAACGTCACCAATGTCCTGCTCCAGCAGGGTAAAGTTCCGCTCACCAGAATGCTGGCGCCCGGAGCCATGGGCGAAAGTGATCAGGTGGGCACCGACAAGACCGCGGAAGGCCAGTCCGAGAATCGCCGAGTAGTTGTGCGCGTTCTGCAAAATAAGGCGATCGCCGGAATACCCGCCGCGTCGTAAGTAATCCTGTTTGCTGCGCGCACGGACGCTTCCTCAGTTATGGTGGAGGCGTCCATTTGGTAAAAGCCGACGAGGTGAGTTATGACGCTTCATCGATTGAATGCCCGCAGGTTCCTGTTGCTCGCGTTACCTCTCGTATTACTGAGCTATGGTGAAGCGGCGCTGGCGCAGAAGAAGACCTCTTATGCCTGCAAAGAACCTGATCCCGCATCGCTGTGTACTGCAGCCAACACCTGCGGATCCCCGTCACAGCCATGCTTTGTGGACGTCAAGCGGACCTCCAACGCCGCTTCGGCTACGCCAGGTATTCCCGGCGCAAAAGGAAACTCCACCTTCTGCGTGAAGGTCGATACCAGCATCATCTGGCACAGTGACACGAAGCATCAGGGCTTTGTCGTCGATATGGGGCCTAACGAGCCATTCGATCCGCCCGGTGACATCATTGGCGGCTCGGACAAGGCCGTTACCGTAAGAGCGAAGCTTCCCGGCTGCTTCCGGTTTTCTGCCGGAGCGTGTCTTTCCGGAGCCGTTTACGGGATGTGTGGCAACGGCACGGCAGAAATCATCATCGTGAAGTAACCCGCCATAAAGTAACCGACCGCCGATTTCGGCGGTCGGAACCCTTGCAACGTGCAGGCGAACGGTCCGGACGGAATCCCCTCCCTGCTTTACTTCTCTTCGCTGCCAGCCTTGTTCCAATCAATGATGTTCACCAGCTTCCAGGGATTCTGGCGAAGCTCAAACTGAAGCTCACCCTTGTTGTTGATGATCAACTGAGAAGCAGGGAAGAGAACTCCCGTGCTCTTGTCCTTGTCCGCGTCGTTCAGCTCGAATTCGCCTGCAGTGAGGTCGTAGGCCTTGCTTTGGGTGTCGTGATATGCTTCGCCGAATCGAATCAGTCGGTTGGTCGCGAAGCGGATCCTGCGGCCGGTGGGGGTACGAACCAGGCCGATGTAAGCGAGATCGTAGCCCACTGTGCCGGTGATGGCGATGCGGCCCGCGGGCTCCATTTTGCTGAGAGCGTCCACCAGACCTGGGCTTTGTCCTTGCTTGAATGCTGCGATGAGCGTTTGCCGTTCTTCTTCTGTAGAGAAATGATTGATAATTATCTTAACGTTAACAGTCTTACCCAACTGGGTGCTGGTCCCCATCGCGGTGGCGTCAATTGTCGCTGATTTCCCGTTTCCCTGGGAAAACGCGGAAGTAACTGCCGCCAGCAGCAGGGTAACAAGCAGAAGACTGCGGTAGGGAAATTTGCAGATTCTTGATTGCGAATCGTTGGTGTATCGCATTATGCCTTGTCCTCCGGAGACTGCGGTGCTATGCCTGGGAACTCGCAACCCCAGTCCACTTTTAAGTGTTCTTAAAAATAGCTTGCATTTAGATCTGTTTTTAATCCTCTTCCTCCTCGACAGGAGTCCAGGACTTGTCAGGATTGAATAGCTCCATTTTCTTGAATTCGTCGTTGGTAGTGGGCCCGAAGTCCTTCTCGTACACAACACCGTCATTGCTGACGATGAATGTTTTTACTCCAGTCACTCGATACTCGGCCGGCGCGGCGACCAACGCAAAGCCCCCGATCATGATGCCTTTGATCACGTAGTCCATCTGTCCCAGCGGCGCGTCCGGACCCTGCCCCTTGAGTATCTTGAAGAAGTAGCCGTGATACGGCTGTTCGCGGGTGGAATAGCCCTCGGCGATCGCGCCGGCGATTTCCTCACCAATGGGGCCGCCCAGGCTGCCATCGGGATTTCGCCACACTAGACCGTCC
>DATAQX010000514.1:0-5667 GCA_036264455.1 Silvibacterium sp.
CGCGGCACGGGAGTAGACCTCGGGAACCGCGACGTAGAGACGAAGCGTGCGAATGGCGGCCATGTGAAAGAGTTCTTTCGGTTGTGAGCTGGCCCCGGCATCGATAAGTGCCCCGATGTCCGTATTGCGAGCGGTAATGATGCCGTCGAATGGGGCGTAGACCTTCTCGAAGGATTGCAGCTGCTCGAGGCGCCGCACGTTGGCGGCGCTGGATTCAGCCGCAGCTTTCACTGCGCTGAGATTGCTGACCGCCTGGTCCGTTTCCTGTTGAGATACGGAACCATCGCTCACCAGCTCTTGCCAGCGGGCGGCGGTGATTTTGGCGATGTTCAGGTTGGCCTGTGCGGTATCCAGGTCAGCACGAGCCTGCTGGAGCTGCTGGTCGACTTCTGGTGTTTCAATCTCCGCGAGCAACTGGCCTTTCTGGACGTGCGCGCCGATGTCGAAGTACCAGCGGTTGAGATAGCCGCTGGTTCGCGCGTAGATCGGTGCGTCGCTGAATGCCTGCGTATTGCCGGGAAGAACAATTTCTTGTGTGGGCGCACCCTCCCGCGGATAAACAACATCAACGGTGGGAACGGCGGCTTCTTCGGTTCGCTGTTTGAGTCGCGATTCGGCGCCTGCTCGCGAATGGATACCGGAGTAAAGCAGGAGAGCGAGGGCGGCGAGCGCGGACGCCGCGAAGAGAAGTGCCGTCCTGGCACCGGCTCTCGAGCGCGGTCGCGATCCATCCGGGCTCGGTAGCATGGTCTGCGCTTCGATTGTCTCTGGTTTAGGAGTCGTTGTCACATTTTCCTCGCTCGATGACATTGGTTTTCCACTTCACTCAAACTTGAATTGGTTCAGGCTCGCCGGTGGACTGTGCTTGGAGAGCCGAGGGGTCATGCCGTCCGTAAAGCAAACTGAAGACTGCGGGGACGAAAATCAGCGTGGCAACGGTGGCGCACAACAAGCCTCCGATGACGGCGCGCCCGAGCGGCGCATTCTGCTCGCCGCCATCGCCCAGCCCGAGTGCCATCGGAATCATGCCGATGATCATGGCCAGGGCGGTCATAAGCACAGGGCGAAACCGGGTGAAGCCGGCTTCAATGGCCGCTTCGATCGGATCTCCGTGGCGCAGGAGCCGCTCTTTTGCAAAAGATACGACAAGAATGCTGTTCGCCGTTCCCACGCCCATGCACATAATGGCGCCCATCAAGGCGGGGACGCTGAGCGTCGTATGCGTGAGAAACAAGAAACCGACGATGCCAGCAAGAGCGGCAGGAAGCGCCGTGATAATGATGAAGGGATCGAGCCACGACTGAAAATTCACCACGATTAGGAGATAGACGAGAACGATGGAAAAGACGAGTCCGCCCAGCAACCCGAGGTAGGAGGTGCGCATGGTTTGCAGTTGGCCGCGAACGGTGACGAAGCTGCCACGAGGCAAGGATTTCCGGTTGGCATCCACAATGCGCGTGACCTCGCGGCCAACTGCCCCCAGGTCACGGCCTTCGACATTGGCGTAAATATCGACCACGCGACGGATGTTGTAATGGGAGATAACTTCCATCTCATTCGAACGATTAATCGAAGCGACATCCGCGAGAATTTCCGGGCGTGTGGCCGTTGAAGCATTCAGCGGAGTGTTCTGGAGATCTTGAAGGGATTGAATCGAGTATTGCGGAGTCTGGGTCACCAGATTGTAGCTGACGCCGTTATTCCAATTGAGAAAGAACATCGGCGTGATTTGGAAGCTGCCGCTGAGAGAGTTCAACATGCTGTTGGCGATGTCACGCTGCGTGTAACCACCCTGGGCTGCCTTGGTGCGATCCACCGCGACATCAAACTCCGGGTAATCAAACGCTTGCTGGATGCGCGCATCGGCAATACCCGGAACCCGCTCGATTTCACGCAGCATCCTGTCAGCGACTTCCCGATTGCCCTGGATGTCGGCTCCTTCGATTTGAATATCGATGGGCGCCGGCAAACCAAAGTTCAAGACCTGGGTAACGATGTCCGAGGGTAAGAAGTAGAAAGTCGTGCCAGGGTATTCACGGGGCAGTCTTTCTCGCAAGCGCTGCACATAGTTTGCCGTGGGGTGGTGATCTTCTTTGAGAGACACAAGAATATCGGAGTCGCCCGCTCCGATGAAGCCCGACGTACTGTGCATCCAATTGATGGCGCTGTAGGGCAGTCCAATGTTGTCCAAAATGTTGTCCATCTCACGCTCGGGGATCTCGCGCCGTATCGAGCCCTCGACGAGGTCGCACAACTTCGCGGTCTCTTCGATTCGCGTGCCGCTCTTGGCGCGAAGATGGAGAATGAATTGACCGTTGTCGGTATTTGGAAAGAAATCCTGACCAAGCCAGGGCACAAGGAGAAACGCCGCGGCACAAGTGAGAAGGAAGGCGGGTACAAAAAGGAATCGCCTGCGGACCAGCACGGTGAGCAGGGTTTGGTAGGCATTCCGAAGGCGTTCGAATCCGCTCTCGAATGTTCGCTGGAAACGCACGAGTGGATTCCGTGATCTGGCGGCGCCGTGCTGTTTTGCTTTCAGCAAGTACATCGCCAGCGTAGGCACGAGCGTTCGGGAAAGGATGTACGACGCGAGCATGGCGAATACTACGGCTTCGGCGAGAGGCACAAAGAGGTAGCGGGCGACTCCACTCAAGAGGAACATCGGCAGGAAAACGATACAGATACAAAGCGTCGATACCAGGGCAGGCACGGCGATTTGTGCCGCACCTTCCAGGATGGCGTCGCGCTGGGCATGCCCTTCTTCGAAATATCGCTCAATGTTTTCAATTGTAACCGTAGCGTCGTCCACAAGAATTCCGACGGCGAGGGCTAATCCCCCGAGTGTCATGATGTTGATGGTTTCCCCCAGAAAGCTGAGGATCATGACGGAAGTCAAGATCGAAAGCGGAATGGAGATGGCGATGATCAAGGTGCTGCGCCAGCTTCCCAGGAACAGCAGAATCATCAACCCGGTGAGACACGCGGCAATGACGGCCTCGCGGATGACGCCGTTCACGGAGCCCCTTACGAAGATGGACTGATCGGCCAGAGGCAAAATCTTCAGTTCCGGAGGCAGCGTCTGAGCGACACGCGGAAGAAGGCCGCGAATGCCCTTCACGACGTCGATTGTGGAAGCGTTGCCGGCCTTGAGAACGGTGACCAGAGCCCCGCGATGACCATCCTGGCGCACGATGTTGGTCTGCGGCGCAAAACCGTCGCGCACGTTTGCTACATCGCGAAGATAGATGGTGGAGTTCCCAACCACCTTGACCGGGAGGTCGTTTAGTTCAGGGACCGTTCTCGGACTGGCGTTCAGTCGAACGTCATACTCGAACGGACCCATCTTTGCCGTGCCGGAGGGCAGAATCAGATTTTGCTGCTGCACGGCGGTGAGAACATCTTGTGGCGACAGACCTTTCGACTGAACCAACCCTTGATTCAAATCGATCATGACCTGACGTTGTTTGCCGCCGTACAAGTACGGAATGACGGCCCCAGGCACGGTTACTAGTTGGGGCCTCAGGAAATTCTGTCCGAGGTCGTTCAACTGCTGCTCCGAAAGGCCGTTTCCGGACAGGCCCAATTGCAGAATGGGCACGCTCGAAGCGCTATAGTTGATGATTAGCGGAGGTAGGGTGCCAGGCGGCAATTGGCGAAGGATCGTTTGTGATATCGCCGTCACCTGGGCATTCGCAGTGTCTAGACTCGCGCCGTGTTGCAGGTAAATTCTGACGATGGCTTGACCGTTCACCGTTGTCGATTCCAAGTGTTCGATATTGTCGACCGTGGTAGTCAATATTCGTTCATACGTGCTCGTGAGCCGGCCTTCTAACTCTTCGGGATTCATGCCGGCGAACTGCCATGCGACCGAGATCACTGGAATATCAATATTCGGGAAAATATCCGTCGGTGTACGCAACATCATCACCGGGCTCAGGATCAAAATGAGCACGGCAAGAACGATGAAGGTATACGGTCTGTCCAGAGCGACTCGAACAATCCACATTAGTAGAACTCCTTAAACTGTAATCGCGCACTTGATTGCGCGAGGTAATGCGACGCTGGGCATACCCACGCCGCGACCTGAATTCAGCGACGATGCCTCGGGCCGAGAATGCCGTCCGGGCTGGTGAAACACAGAAAACCAAGAATCGTCAATCGGGCGGCAAACAGAAAAGGTCACCATGACTGTCCGCCTGCGTCTCCGCTCAATCAGCTGCGTCGAAGGCGAAACGACCGCGCGAGATTCCTTTGGAGTGAGCGTTCGCCCGAAAAGTCCGCTTTCTAGACATCGGCGTAGACTCGATAATGCCTTTTAAGGTCTCGCGCAACCTTCGACGCCCGTGGAACACGCGGCCTTTCACCGCTTGGACCGAGAGGCCCATGACACGAGCGGTCTCTTCTGTGGATAGCTCGCCAAGTTCCCGGAGCTCGATGGCTTTTCGTACTCCTGGGGTCAACTCCGTCATAGCCGCAGACAGAATTCGTTTCCGCTCGTGCTGTGAATAGCTATCTTCGGGGTCAGGACTTGAATCAGGGATCTCCGGGACGAATACGGTTTCCTCATTTCCGTTTGCATCGTCGATGCGTACCTCGCGCGAACCGCGACTTTTTCGCAGTAACATAAGGGCTTCGTTGGCTACAACGCTGGTCAACCAGGTCGAAAAAGAAGATTTCTCTTCGAATTTGCGCAGGTGGGTGAAAGCTTTCTGAAAGCTTTGCTGCACGACGTCCTCAGCATCCTGCCGATTGCGGGTCATACGCAGCGCAAAAAAGAACAGCCGCTGCTCGTGGCGTCCGACGAGGACCTCGAACGCCTCTCTATTTCCCTGTTTTGCGGCAGTAACGAGTGTCGTGTCCCCTTTTGCGGTCAGAGTCTCGACAGAAGCGATCGCCGTTTCTTGTTTGTCGGTGTCGACTATAAGGGTTGTTGTCACAGCTCGGCTCCTTTCTGGTTTTCAACGTCCACAGTTCTGTTGAAGCACATACTTGATGTAGATACCGGTGGCGATGAATTGCACGCCTCTCTTTGACATCGCTCGCAGAAGCCTTTCCCCTCTTTGATCGATGAAGGTGACATCATTGAGGTCGATGACGTACGGGGTCGCGTTTTGGCTTCGCGGCTTCTTCTTCCAACTAGTTCTAAGCTCGTCGACCCACACCCCTGCCAAGCGGCCTTGCAAAATCCACCGCATTTCCGCTCGTGTCTCGCTGATGGTGATCTTTAACACGGCGACCTCACTTGCCGGCGTAGAGGATTCGTCGCCTCGGCGAGAGTGATCCCTGCCCTACGCCATTCCTCGAGCTGCCCGAGGCTCTTCTTTGCTCACGTACCGAGGCCTTGCGCATGTAGACCTCGGCGCCATTGCCTCTAAAAGAAACCTCGTCCATCATTTGCTTCATCAGGAGAATGCCGCGCCCATCCCCCGTCTCGAGATTTTCAGCAGCCAAAGGATCAGGAACCGCATTCGGATCAAACCCTTTCCCTTGGTCCGAGACGATAAGGGAGATGCCCTTTCCCAACTCACATCGACAGCGAACATGAACGAGCTTGTGAGCGTCCATTCCGTTGCCGTGAACAACCGCATTGTTGAGAGCTTCTCGAAGTGCCAGTTCGACCGCGGGTTCCTCGCCGGTAACACAATGCGAGCCCTCGATCAGGCGCAT
>DATAQX010000536.1:0-6359 GCA_036264455.1 Silvibacterium sp.
GCTGGAAGCTGCCCGAGGCATCCGTAGTCGTGGATGCGTAAGTCACACCGGAGGCATCCGTGAGGATAACCTGCGCCCCGGGGATGATCGCGCCGGTAATGTCGGCCACAGTTCCCGTAATCGGGGCAGCATTCATCGCAGCGGCCGGGACCGGAGCAGCGAGAACAGCAGACGCTGGGCTTTGTGCGATGGCCAGTGGACAGAGAAGGAGCGCAGAAACCAGAGCAGCACGAATCAAGATTAAATCCTCAGGACTGCAAAGTTGTTAACTGCAGGCACCGTCGCCGGCGCAGTGTCCATAATCAGCAAATGGTAACGTTACCAGCGAGAGGGCTACAGCTCCCAGGTGATTCTCTCTGGCTCACCTGCAGTTCGAAACGATTAACTCTCCGGAAAAGTTTCAACAACAAAAAAGAATGGATTTTGTCTCAACCTCTTCTTCTTATTTTGGCGTGCCTGCGAGGTTGAGCGCCGTTGCCCATTCCGATGCCTCATCGACCAGGCAATCGGACGGTATATTTTCCAATGTATGCGATGACAGTCCGAACCTGCAACCGATTACCCACGCGCCGGCACGGCGCGCCGTGAGTATATCTACATCTGAATCGCCCACCATCAGCGTCTCGCGCGGAACCACACCGGCCTCCCGGATCAGCGTATTGATTCCCTCAGGATCAGGCTTCTTGGTACTGAAGCTGTTGCCTCCGTAAATCTGGAAGAAATATGGACTGAGTCCCAGCGCATCGCAAATGGCTCGCGAAGGAACGATCGGTTTGTTCGTGAGCACGGCCATGCTGCGCGGCGAGCCGTCGGGCATGGATCGCATGGCGTCGAGCGAATCGAAGACACCGGGATAAACATACGTGTGATCGAGCTTGTGCTCGCGATAGTAGGCGAGAAATCGATTCAGGCCGTCTTCGACAAGATGCTCGTCGTCAGGGTCGCCCAGCGCGCGCCGAACCAGCATCCCGGCGCCATCGCCGATATAGGCCGCGATAATCTCCTCAGGCAACGGCTGCCGCTTGAGCTGAATGAGCATGGCATTGATGGAGTCCGCGAGGTCTTTGCGCGAATCGATGAGCGTGCCGTCCAGGTCGAAGATGATCAGACGGATGGATTCGGCTGGAATGGGATTCAGTACGTGAACCATGAATCCAGTTTAGATGGAGCCTCACTGCGATGATGAAATCAAAGCGCGCAGAGCAGGGCCGTCGCTATGAAGATGATCTGGATTGCCCCGCGAGGAACGACGCCAAGCACAGGCCGCCCTCCAATAGTCAGATGCTGCGTGGCCGCGCGCATGTTCGCGGGAAAAATAGCAATGAAAAAGGCAGCGAGCGAGAGAGCGGCCGCACGATGCGTGGGTTCAAAAAGAAGACCGATCGCGCCCGCGATTTCAAGAATTCCTGTGATGGTAACGATCAGCCCCGGGCTGGAAAGTTGCGGAGGAACCATGGCGATGAGTTCGGCCCTTCGTTTGCCCCAATGCGCCGATGCAGTCAAAAGCAGCATGCAGGCCAGCGAGGCTCGCAGGGCGTGCGTCCACGGATGAAACCACGCAAGGCCGAACTGGCCGGCGAGGAAGAACACTACGAAAGCGGAGATGAGAACGAAGAGAGGAAGCACGGGGCCCTCCTGAACCCAACATCAGATGCGTTGCAATTTCCATTTTCCTCGCCGGAAAAGAACCAGGCTGACCAGGGCGACAGAGCATTCAGCGCATACGAAGGAAATAAGAACACCCCTCCATTCAAGCGGCGTGTGCAGGGCAAGCCACCAGGCAAGCGGAATCTGCAACACCCAGAAGCCAAAAAGGTTGACATACGTAGGTGTAACCGTGTCGCCCGCGCCGTTGAATGCCTGCAGCAGGACCATTACATACGCATAAGCGATATTGCCGCAGCTGAAAATACGAAGACTGGTCGCACCCATCGATACGACCATTGGGTCATTCACAAAGAGCCGGACCGCCGGGGTAGCGAAGACAAAGAAGAAGACCCCGACTGCTCCCAGAAAGATCACGTTGTAATGGCTAACGCGCCAGACCGCTTGCTCTGCCCGCTCCGGGCGGCCTGCCCCGAGATTCTGTCCGACCAGCGTCGCGGCAGCATTGCTCAATCCCCAGGCAGGCAGAAGAAAGAACATCACGATGCGAATGGCCACGGTGTATCCCGCAACCGACGCGGAGCCGAAGAACGCCAGAATTTTTACCATCCCGATCCAGCTTGCATCCGCGACGGCAAACTGAAGTATCCCGGTCAGAGAAACACGCAGCAGCCTCCACAGCACATCGAGATTCACGCGCAGGTGGCGCACGAGAACGTGAATGCGCTCTGTTCCCTTCAGCAGTCTGTAGAACTGATAGAGCACAGCAACGCTGCGTCCAGTGAAAGTCGCCAGCGCCGCGCCAGTCACTCCCATACGCCGGAACGGTCCCAGTCCAAAGATGAAAAATGGATCGAGGACCAGATTGAGGATGTTGGATAACCAGAGCAACCGCATGGCAATCGCCGCATCGCCCGCTCCGCGGAAGACGGCATTGTTGAGGAAAAGCATAACAATGGCGCCCGAGCCGCCCAGCGCAATGACCGCGTAACCGGAACCGGATGCAACAATGTGCGGTGACGCTCCCAGCGCACGAAGAAGATTTGGGGCGAAGAGTCCTGCGGGTACTCCAATGACGACCGAAACAATCAGGCCGAGCAGGATCGCCTGCACCGCCGAGATGGCGGCAGCGTCTCGATCCTTTTCGCCGATACGGCGCGCCACCATGGCCGTGGTCGATAACGCGAGGCCCAGGCCAACGGCCATCACCAGCGCAAGCATCGATTCGGTCAACCCAACCGTAGCCACGGCATCCGCTCCCAGCCGTCCTACCCAGAAGACATCCACGACCGCAAAGAGCGATTCCAGCACCAGCTCGAGCACCATCGGAATCGCCAGCATCAGGATGGCGCGGTTCAAACTTCCCGCGGTGTAATCCTGGTGCGAGCCGCGCAGGGCTTCCCGAACCGACGCCCAGAGAGCCGGACCTGTGCGCGTATCTTCCGTCGAAGAAGTCATAATCAGGCCTGTTCACACCATTAGGGCGAGCAGACCCTGGTGGTGCCGCGAGTCTACAGGATATTCTGTGGGCATGCTCAAAAGCTTGAATGTTGCAGCCTTGGTCATCGTGTGCACAATCTCGTCCTGTATCGCTCGCGCCTCTGACGATGCACACTTCCCCGCCAATGAAGACCTGCGCCATGTGCGTGCGATGGCGCAACCTCGCCTCTCACCTGACGGCCGCAGTGTGCTGATCCAGGTCACGGACTCGACAGCCGACGGGGCAAAGAGCCACCTCTGGCTCGTAGATATCAGGCAGAACACAGCGCGCCAGCTAACCTGGTCGGCGCCTCAGGAAAAGCGCGGCGAATATGACGGACGCTGGATGCCCGACGGGACCGCCATCCTTTTCCTGGCTCATCGCGGCGAACATACGGAGCTCTACCGGTTGCCCATGGAAGTAGGCGAAGCGCATCCATACGATCTGAAGATCACGCCGCCGATCGACGCTTCAGCTTTGCCCGATGCCATTCCACCGCGAAAAGACGCCACGCCGGCCAAGACCGAGCCGGTCGCGATCGATGTGGCCAGTTACGAGATTTCTCCCGATGGAAAGCTCGTGGCCGTTCTGGCGCACGATCCCGAAACCTCCGGTGAGAAGAAGCAGCACGATGACAAAGCCGATGCCGTCTGGGTCAATCACGAACAGCATGGATCACGCTTGTATCTGCTGAATACAGGAGACGAGAAGCTGACGCCGGTGGCCGTGCCTCCGGATGTGCACAGAATTGCGTGGAGCCGGCAGGGTGACCAGTTGATCGCAATTGCCGAAGGGATGAATAACGCGGGCGATCTGGGCCCGGCGAACAGCGCATGGATGGTCAGTGTCGCCGACCCGGCTCATCCGCGTCAGATGAACGAGTTGCCTTCGACAATTCAGGGCGGCGCATGGTCCGATGACGGGAAACAATTTTATTTTCTCGCCCAGGCGGATCGCGATGCGCCACCGGGATACCACGACCTCTTTGTGCTGACCTTTGCCGACAATAAAGTGAAGAACCTGAGCGCAGACTTCGACGGCTCCCTCTCTCACGAAATGCCGTTGCTCGAAGGCGGCAAAGTATTGGAGGCAGCACAAATCGGCACACACGTCACGGTGCTGCGCATGAATGCGGACAAGCTGGAGCCGATTAAATTCGACAGCGCGACAGTGACTCAATTGAACACCAATGCAAAACAGAACGGGTGGGTGTGGCTGGGCGCAAGCAGCACACAACCGCCAACCCTGTTCTACGCCGAGAAGCTTGGTCACGAAGCCAGACCTCTCAATACACCGGCCTTGATGCCGGCAAATTGGCCGAAGGTTCCCTCTCAGCTCGTGCATTGGAAAAACGAAGGATTATCGATAGAGGGTCTGCTCTACCTGCCGCCGCAGGCTGCCTCGCAGAAGGTTCCGCTCATCGTAGACGTACATGGCGGCCCCACAGGCGCTTTTGAGGATGCCTACTATCCCCTGATCGAGTTTTTGGTGGGCCAGGGATGGGCGGTGTTGCGCACCAACCCGCGCGGCAGCACCGGATATGGCCCGGGCTTTGCGGCGGCCAACAAAAATGATCTGGGCGGTGCCGACTATCGCGACATCATGGCCGGCGTAGACGCAGTGATCGTCGAATACCCCATTGACCCCAACAAAATGGGGCTCATGGGCTATAGCTATGGTGGCGAAATGGCCGGCTTCGTCGAGGGTAAGACGGATCGCTTCAAGGCCATCGTCAGCGGAGCCCCCGTCATCGACCAGCACAGCGAGTACGGAACCGAAGAGGCCTCATGGTACGACCGCTGGTTCTACGGCAAGCCCTGGGAGCATCAGCCCGATGCCTGGCGGCAGAGTCCGCTGGCGGAAGTAGCACATGCAAAAACGCCATTCCTCCTGCTCCAGGGAGAAGCAGACAAAACCGACCCCTTGGGGCAGAGCGAAGAGATGTATCGGGCCCTGCGCCAGATGGGTGTCCACGTGGAGATGGTGACCTATCCCCGCGAGGACCATGGACCGCTGGCCGGCGGCATCTTCGGCAGCCCCAGCCCCGAGCCATGGCACGGCTACGACGGACGGCAGCGGATCTTGAAGTTCTTCAAGACGGCGTTTGGAGAGTAGCCAGCGGCTATTGCCGAAACTGGTTGGCCGACTATTTTCCCTCGCCCGCTATAATAGAAATAGAGTCGAAAAAGGCCCGGCGCATGACAGCCGGGCCTTTTGGATTTTAAGTGCCGCTTTGAAGGACCATGACGGTGCCCCATTCTAAGCCTGTTGTTGGCTTTGAGTGGCATCGGTGATGCCCCATCCTTCGCAAAGCGAAGGGTGGGAGCGATACACCCAACAATGTCATCCCGAGCGCAGCGCAGCGGAGTCGAGGGACCTGCGGTTTCCCATTCGACCCACAACTCTCGGCGCCCGATGGTGCCCCATTCAAAGCCTGTTGTTGACTTTGAGTGGGATCGCTAAAGTGATGGGCAGCTTCGGGCTGCCTGATGCCTAACGCTTTTGGAATCTTTAATATCAGTTTGGAACTAATATTATGAATGAGTTGCAGCGTGCTCTGACCTTTATTCAGGAACTCCACCATAAATCATTTAGAATCTATTAAGTAGAGGTAAATCTTTTCTGGTCTATCAGTTACGGACTACCTATAAGCTAACGATCTTAATATCAATCAGGTACAAGAAAATCGCCAAAAACAGGGGGAGGGGGTATCACCCACCGTCATGCCACCGCCTGACGAGCAAGAGCGCGGCGCAGCACGACTTCGAGTGCAGATTTGATCTCCGCGTACTCGCTGTCGGACAACTTCCCTTCCACGCGCTCCGTTTCGAGGGCAAATAGCTCGTCCTTGAGGGCCGACAAGAGCGCTCCCGAGTTCCCATTCGGATTCCCGGCCGGCCGGGGCGTGGGCACGAGCGGCGAAGGCATAGCCGGCGCGGCTGCCGCCACGGCATTTCCCGGCTTGGCGCGCAGAAAGAATGCCGCGGCAATAACCAGGACGAGCGCAAGGCCGCTCAGTATCCACCACTTGTATTTCTGCAGCGGATCGGGCGTATCGATCGGATTGCCGAGTCCACCACCTGGCCGATTATCCGGCGCAGTTGCAGCGGCCTGGTCGGAGGCTCCCGGCATACCGGCAGGCGCCTGGCCACTCGGCGGACTCGCCCCCGCCTGCTCCGAATCGCGCGGCATCACACCGGTCCCGGATACCGTGAATTCCAGCGGCTGTGAAGGCTGAACATTTTTGGCAAGAAAGGTCTGTGCGCTGGCATCC
>DATAQX010000564.1:0-9158 GCA_036264455.1 Silvibacterium sp.
AGCATGCAGGTGATGTCGTCGTGTTGCGGAGCGTTTCCTACGAAGCGGTCAAGGTCAACCATAATGTTATTTAGCAGCATGGGCGGAGGCAGCGTTGCGCCGGCATGCAGGATCGCCAGGAATCGCTGTTCGCCATATTCCTGCTGAAAGCTGTTCTCTGCCTCGATGACGCCATCAGTGAAAGTCACCAGCCAGTCACCGCTTTGTATCGTCACTGCCCCCGATTGGTAGACGGCGTCTTCCATGATTCCCAGCGGCATCCCGCCCGTGCTCAGCCGTTCGATGACACCCGATTGACGGCGCAGTATGGGATCGTTGTGTCCTGCATTGACATAGATCAATCGACGCGATGCAGGGTCGAATTCGGCAATAAATGCGGTGGTAAAGCGGCGGCCATTCTGGCTGTTGCTGCAGGCGTAGCGATTCATCCGGCTGACCAGTTCGGCGAGCGAACCGGGTGTGCTGCTGAGAGTTTTTAAGCTTGCCTGAAACGTTGCCATCAGCATGGCAGCGGGGATGCTCTTGCCGGCAACATCGGCAATCGCAATCAGAAAGGTTTCGCTTCCTGAAGCTCGACCGGGACGAGCGAAGACGTCATAGTAGTCTCCGGCGACGGTATTGGCCGGGCGTGTGGTGAATGCGATGTCGAGTCCCTGCACCTGCGGGGGACGCGCCGGGAGCAGCCATGTCTGGATCTCCTTGGCGATCTGCAGATCGCGTTTCATCACAACGCGATCGCCAACTTCCAGGATAAGAAGGGCAAACATCAGCAGCCCGCCATAGAAATGGAAATCGAGAGCGAAAATTTTTGCTGTTCCTGCTCTTGAGTTCCAGGTCCACTCGCCGCCAGGAAGAACGACCAGCACCAGAGCGACGAGCAACAGCACGCGGCGGGCCGGCGTCAGCTTCTCAAGAATCGCCCAGAAAAACTGGCGGGCCACACCGAAGACGTGCCGGCCATGGGGTACGCCTTCAGCCCGTGTGGAATCGACCTCCCGGGAATACAGGCGGTAGCTGGAATGAGCATCGGTCCGAAACTGTGACCACAGCTGGTTGAGCTGCATGCCCTCGGTCACGCGTTGCCAGAACCGATTCGCGCGCTCCGAAAAATCATGCTTTCCCATGCCACCTGTGCCTCAGGCTCATTTTTCTCGAGAATTCAGTGAATCAGCCACCATTCTAATGGTTGCTCTTCGCAGCCACTGAGAAGCAGCAGCGCTATTCCTTTACATACCTTCGTCCCACCACGCGATACTGGCCCGAGAGCACACGGGCAATTGCTTCGCTGTAGGCGATGTGCTCCTCCTCCAGAATGCGCGCCGATAAAGCGTGCGCGTCGTCGCCCTCGAGCACCGGAACCGTCTTCTGAAGCACGATCACGCCATGATCCAGCTGCTCGTCGACGAAATGCACAGTGCAGCCGGCCACCTGCACGCCGTAAGCGAAGGCCTGCTCCTGTGCTTCGAGGCCGGGAAACGCCGGAAGCAGCGACGGGTGAATATTCAGGATGCGCTCGGGAAAGGCCTGGACAAATTCGGATGATAGCAGCCGCATGTATCCGGCCAGGCATACCAGATCTACTTTGTGCTCGCGCAGGCAGGCGACGATCTCCTGATCGTGCTCGGCGCGCTTGCGGCCGCGCGCCTCGATGGCGACGGCCTTCAGCCCGCGAGCCCTTGCAGCCTCAAGCCCCGGCGCGTCGACTTTATTTGAGATGACGACGGCGATCTCGCAGCCCTTGAGCTTACCCTGCGCGATGTTTTCGGCGATGGCGAGGAAGTTCGACCCTCGCCCAGAGAGGAGAATGCCGAGGCGGGACATCAGCCGTAAATCACCTTGCGGTCGCCCTTGACGATCTTTCCGATCACATAGAATTTTTCGTCCGCGCGCGCCATGAGGGCTTTTGCCCGGTTAAACTTTTCCGCCGGAACCGCCGCAATCAGCCCGATCCCCATGTTGAAGGTGCGCAGCATCTCGTCCTGCTCCACATTGCCCAGCTCGCGCAGATGCTCAAAGATGGGCAGCACCGGCCACGAACCGAGATCGATCGCCGCCGAGACGCCCTTGGGCAGAATCCGAGGCAGATTCTCCGTAATCCCGCCGCCGGTGATATGGGCCATTCCAACAACAAGATCGCTCGCCAGCAGCTTCTGGATGGCGTGCAGATAGCTGCGATGGGTCTTCATCAGCGCCGCGCCCGCCTTTTCCTTGAGCGCATTCACGTACAGCTCCGGCTTGTATCCCGCCGTTTCAAAAAACAGCTTCCGCGCCAGCGAGTAGCCATTAGTATGCAGGCCGGTCGAGGGCAGGCCGATCAGTACATCGCCCGTCTTGATCTTCGCGCCGGTAATCAGCTTCTCCCGGTCCACCACGCCCACGATAAAGCCTGCCAGATCGTACTCGCCGTCGGCGTAGAAGCCCGGCATCTGCGCCGTCTCGCCGCCAATCAGCGCGCAACCGTTGGCGCGGCAGGCATCGGCGAGGCCGGTCACAATCTTCTCTGCCACCTGGCCGTCGAGCACGCCCGTCGCCAGGTAATCGAGGAAGAAGAGCGGCGTCGCGCCCTGCACTGCGATGTCGTTAACGCAATGGTTGACCAGGTCGGCGCCCACGGTGTGGTGCATCCCCAGCTCGAAGGCCACCTTCAGCTTCGTACCCACGCCATCCGCGCTCGAGACCAGCACCGGCTGCCTGTACTTGACCGTATCGAGCTTGAACAGGCCGCCAAAGCCGCCAATTTCGCTCAGAACATTTTTGGTAAATGTCCGCTGGGCGAGGTATTTAATGCGCTGCTTGGTGCGATCGCCGCTCGAAATATCGACGCCGGCATCGGCATAGGTGACTGAAGGCTTCTTTTTCTGAGGCTCGGGCAAGGGAGTTCTCTGGTGCGTGAATTAGGAAGCGAAAAGCGGCCAGAATTCCAAGTTTAACACCGGCTTTCCCCGCTATCGCTTTCTCCACTATGGCGAATTAAACAAGGAAAGGTAATCGGGAAAACAATAAAGCCGGAAAACGGTTAGGCTTCTTCGTACAGCTATGGCCACGCCGGCCCCAATCCGAGAGAAACGCGACAGGCTCTGGCGCCGCCGGAAGCAGCCTCACGAAATCTCGCGGGCCGCCGCTCAATTGCTTGAGCTGACGGAGGCTTTCTGCGACGCAACCACGTTCCCCTCCCAGACACGCCGCATCATCCGGCTCTTCTCCGCCATCTGGAGCCAGTCCACCGACCGCGGTTTTAACGGCGCCCTTGCGGCCTGGATCAGGCTCCTCGAACAGCGTCCGGAGCTATGCTCACGCTTTCAACAATCGTGGCTGAGCATGCTTGCCCGGCTCGATTCGGTCTCGTTTTTCGCCGATTCGGGACTGCCCGAGCAGCATGCGCTGTTCAGTGAAACAGTCCACCGGATTTTCC
The DNA here is from genome assembly GCA_036264455.1 of Silvibacterium sp. GTDB lineage: Bacteria > Acidobacteriota > Terriglobia > Terriglobales > Acidobacteriaceae > Silvibacterium. Next base: position 3,413 of record DATAQX010000564.1, read on the forward strand.
AGCGACTGCTGCCCGCGCCCCGCGAAGATACCGATACCGCACGCCTCTTCACCACTATCTTTTCCTCCCCCCTCGCTGTCGAACGCTTCCATCAGATCGACGGATTCGTTTTCGCGCGTCTGGCGCAGCTTCTCTGGCCCGCGCAGGGGTTGGATGCGCAGCCGCGAATGCGCAACGATCAGCACCAGGCCCTGTGCCTGCTGGCTGCGCGAGTAGCAGGGCGCGGCGCGACTCCGGCCATTCGCCACCGCAGCACAACCTCCCAGGTCGAGCAGTCGCCGTTCTACCGCATCGTCTTCGCAACCGAGGACTTTGTACGCGCCGAGAGTTCCGATGTTCAGCGCACGCATCTTCAGGCCTGGGGGGAAGCTATCCAGGGCTGCCGCGAAGAGCTCGTTCAGGTGCATTCCCATATGGAGGAGGCTGGCGTCAGCACTACCCTTGTGTTCGATGTCACCAGCATAGAGGGCGCGCTCGATCGCATGAAGCTTATCGCCGCGGCGCTGGTGGAACCGGCCGGCAAACCCTCAGTCGCTGCGCGCGCGTTGCTCAATACTCTTGTTGCCGGGGTGCTCGAGGACACGCGCATCACCGCCCTCGTTCGCCAGAACCTCAACCTGCTGGCCCGCAAAACCGTCGAGCGCACCGGCCACGGCGGCGAACACTACATTGCGCACACCCGGCGCGAATACTGGCAGATGTGGTTAGCAGCTCTGGGCGGCGGCTTGCTCACCGTCTTCACGGCGGCTATTAAACTCCGCGTCCTGGAATTCCACCTGCCTTTATTTGTCGAGGGCGTCGTTATCGGAACGAATTACGCGGTCAGCTTTCTTCTACTCCAGATCTTCGGTCTGGCCCTGGCCACCAAGCAGCCATCGATGACGGCCGCCACTCTGGCCGGAATCATTCGCGAAACCCGCGGCGCGTCCCGGCGCAGCAAGATCGCCGACTTCTCCGCCTCCATCAGCCGAACCCAGCTGGCCGCCGCGCTCGGCAATATCCTGGCCGTCTGCGCCGGGGCCATTCTCTTCGAGCAGCTCTGGAGCCATTTCTTCTTCAGGCACTTCCTCGCCTCCGAAGACGCTCACCACGTCTACGAGACGCTGCACCCCTTCACTTCCGCCACCGCCATCGACGCCGCCTTCACCGGAGTCCTGCTATGGTTCGCCGGCCTCATTGGCGGATGGTGCGAAAACTTTGCCGTTTACAACCGCATTCCCGCTGCCATTGCCCAGCATCCGATCGGCCTGAAAATCGGCGTCCCCAGGATGCAGCGCTTCGCCACCTGGTTTGAGCACAACATCGCCGCCTGGAGCACCAGCATCGTGCTCGGCTATCTCATGGGGCTGACGCCCGAGGTCGCCACCTTCTTCGGCATTCCCCTCGACGTGCGTCATGTCACGCTGAACACCGGAATGCTCGCCCTCGCAGCCGCCCGCGACGGAATCGCCTCCCTGGGCCATCACTGGTTCCGCTTCGCCGTAGCCGGAATCGCCATCACCTTCGTGCTGAATCTCGGGGTCAGCTTCACCATCGCATCCATCGTCGCGCTGCGTGCCTACAACGTTCGCCGAAACGAGCGCTTGTCGATTCTCAAATACGTTCTGAAACAGATGGCGCGTTCACCGTGGCGCTTCCTTTTTCCCGTCGAGCCTGATCCGCCGGGCTCTACCTCCGAACCGCATTAAGGTCTAATAGCTCCCCGCCACTACATTCCTCAGCGGCTCACCCTTCACATAACGCCCCACCTGCTCGGCTACAAACTGCATTGCGCGAGGCAAAAACATCGGGCTCGATGCCGCCACATGCGGAGTAATGAACAGATTGGGGGCTTTCCACAAAGGGTGCTCTTCCGGCAGCGGTTCAGGATCCGTCACATCCAGCACTGCGCGAATCCGTCCGCTCTCGAGCGCCGCCAGCAGCGCGTCAGTATTTACAACGGGGCCGCGAGCAGCATTGATGAGCAGCGCGCCCTGTTTCATCCGCGCCAGCTCCCGCTCGCCAATCATCCCCGTCGTTTCCGGCGTCAGCGGGACAATCAATACCACTACATCGGCGTCGGGCAGCAGATCGAGCAGGCGGTCTACGTTCTCTACTCCGTCGCGTGCACTTCGCGCCACGCGGACAATCTCCACACCAAAGGGCGTCAGCAACTCCTCGATCGACCGCCCGATCGATCCATGGCCCACGATCATCACCCGCTTGCCGAACAGCTCTTCCTGCAGTACGGGTGGAGAAAATTTCGGTTCCGCGCGGTGCATCGCCCGATAGTGGTCGTCCACCTCTTTACGTCCACGCCAATTGCCTGCCCGCTGCAAATCGACGTAGAACGGAAAATACTTGAGAGCCGCCAGAATCGCCGATACCGTCCACTCCGCTGTGGGGATATTGTGCAGCCCCTGCGCGTCGCATAGAACCAGGCTGCCGGGAAGCATCTCTAACAACCAGTCCACACCGGCATACAGGGATTGCACCACCCGCAGCCCGTTGAGGCGAGGCAGGGCTTGTGCGGCCTCCTTGGGGGAAACCGGTGCAATCCAGAACTCGACCTCGATCGTCCGTTGCGGGTCAGCCTCAATGCGTTCTATTTCAATTTCAGCGGGAAATCTGTCGAACCACTTCGGATCGATCCACCATGGCACTCCGACCTTCACCATTTCGTCAGTCGCTCCTGTTCCTCCGATCCTAACCTCAAAACAAGACCGCTTCCCCAAGAGGAAGCGGTCCATAGATCGCTGCCGGCTATTACTTCTGATGAAAAATCTTGCTGTTGATGTCCGGCCAGAATTCCTTGAAGATGAACGTTGCGCCGTCGATGCTCACACTCGTGAGCCAACGTTGTCCCGTCTTCGTCCACGTAGCGTACCCCGAAGGGTAATACAGGCCGGAGACGCCCGCCGCCGCCCCCGAACCGACAATCTCCGATGCGTTGAATGTTTCGTTGCCTGCATCCGTCCGCGTGACCAGCACACGCGAGAAGGCGTAGCCCGTTCTCTTGAAAACGCCGCCGTGCCCCAGCGTGTAAAAACGAGGGTCCTGGCGGAATATCACGGGGCAGATAAACTCTACGAAATAGTTTTCACTCGTCTGATCGACAAAGGTGTGCCAGTAATAACGCCCATACCCCGCCGCTCCCTGGTGAAACTCGGGAACTGAACCCTTGGCCTGCGATACCCCCGCCAGCCCGCCGGCAAAAATAAAAGACGTATAGTCGAAGCTGTCCTGCGTCGCTCCGAGGAACTTTTCCTTCACGGTCTCTGGCGGGAGCTTTGTGCCAACCGACACCGCCCTAAAATTCGGAATGATGCCCAGAATACGCTTTGTCTGCTTGCCTTCGAGGCTGGTGTGATCGCCGGCCGATGCAGGCGCGGTCTGTGGAGTCGCAGTCTGAGCGGCACTGGTCTGAGCTGCATCCGGAGAATCCGGCAGGCTCGTCATATCCGTTGCCGCAACAACACTTTGAACTTGTGCAGGCATCGACGCCACGAATCCCACAGATAGCAACATAAGAACGGTAAAGCTTCGATAAATTGAAGATCGCATGTGATCTAAGATTAGTTTGATGAGCAGATCGGCGCAATTAAACCGTCCCGCTTTTCACTTTGACTTACCAAATCTAAATTGGACGATTTCTGCCCGTGCGAATGACGGCATCTTCACACGATCGAAATGATTACCCTGCTGCGCGTGAAGGCTGTTTGAAATAACTCTTCAGTGCAGCCAGCCCGGCCGTGATCGCCTCTGTCGGCATTGCATACCCAAAACGAACGTGCCCTTCGCCCTGAGCTCCGAATACCACGCCGGGAATCGTCGCTACATGCGCCTTCTCCAGCAGCAGCGTCGCCACCTTGCGGCTGTCCTTATGAATGCTATTTATATCTGGAAAGGCATAAAATGCGCCCTCCGGGGCTTCGCACTCAAATCCGCACTCGCGCAATCCTGCCACCAGCAGATCTCGTTTAACGCGATACTCCTCGCGCCGCGTATCGATCACGCTTTGCGGTATGGCCAGTGCCTCCAGTGCCGCCCACTGCGTCGGCGTGGACACGCCGTTTATCGAATACAGCACCAGCTTCCGCAACCCCGACATGAATAGCTCGCCAGCCACGGCATACCCTATGCGCCAACCCGTCATACCGTAGGTCTTTGAAAACGTAAACGTCGTAATCGTGCGCTCCGCCATGCCCGGCAGCGAAGCGATGGAGAAATGCTCACCTTCATACACCAGGTCTTCATATGCCTCATCGGCAATCACGATCAGGTCATGTCGCATCGCGAATGCCGCGACCTCTTCCGCCTCTGCTTGCGAAAAGACCGTGCCTGCGGGATTCTGCGGTGTGTTGTAGTAGATCGCCCGTGTGGACGGCGTCGAAAACTGTTCCAGCGTTTTCGTCAATCCGTTTCTGCGCGCCGTCGCCGTCGGTACCAGCAGCGCCCGAGCCTCGGCCCCCGTCACCATATCGCGAATTGGCGTCCAGTAAGGTGAAAACAGCAGCACATCGTCGCCCGGATTCAGTACGGCCTGAAAGGCGACGTGCAATGCATGGGCTCCGCCAGCCGTAACAATCACGTCAGCGGCCGTCACGTCGATATGGTTTTTTGTTTGCAGCTTCCTCGCGAGTGCCGTCCGCAGGGGCTCGATCCCAGACGATGGCGCATATCGCGTCTTGTTCTCCACCAGAGCCCTCATCATCGCGTACTTTACTGTCTCTGGAGTATCGAAGAACGGCTCCCCGCCATGGAATGCATGCACCACCTTACCCGAAGCTCGCAGATCAAGCACCTTATTGCGAATCTGCACAATATCGGAGAAGCCGACCTCATCCAGGCGCCTTGCCAGCCGCAATCTACTCTTCTTTGTCATCGCATATTCTCAATCCGCCGACTGCCAGGCAGCATCTCCATTGCCTGACGCCGGACTCAATAGCTTAGACCATTTCCCGATCGGCAGGTGTCCCACGTCCGGATTTCCGAGAGGGCTCGAAACGAAACCCTGTGTGGAAACGCATTCCTCCGTGGCTCTAGTTTCCTTTGGGGCGAAGGGCGGCGCGTCGCTGGACACGCAGTCCTGCTATGCTCCGGTAAGAAATGCGCCGCTCATCGATCTGGTTCATCATCGCCATCCTCTGGCTCGTCGATACAGTCATCCGCATGGTGCGTGGACATGTTCATCAAGCCTTGCTGCCTGCACTTGTCACGCTGGTCTTCCTCATCGTCGGCATCGCACACCGATCGCGAGAAAAGAAGTCCGGTATTAAGTAGCCAGCAACCCCGTATATACCGCCATCCCCGCAACTGCGTCTACGCCAATTGCATCCAGGGCGTCGATTTCAGCCCGCTCGCGAATGCCGCCCGCGACAATGAGTTGACGGGATGTCAAACTGCGCAGCGTCCGCGCCCGTTCAAACGGAAAACCCTGCATCGTTCCTTCCGTATCTACATGCGTATAGAGAAAGGCGCCGCAATAGGGTTCAAGCGACAGCATGGCCTGCTCCGGCGTCAACTCTACGCTCTCTTTCCAGCCGCGAACCGCGACGCGACCTGCTTTTGTATCAATACTTGCTACGAATTGTTCTCGTCCAATCGCCGCTGCCAGTGCCTCCGTCGTTTTTGTGTCAACGCCTGACGCGCCAAACAGCACCGACCCGAGAATCGCCCTCCGTGCGCCCGCCTCCAGAAGCATCTTCGCCTGTTCTGCCGTGCGAATCCCGCCGCCCACCTGGCACGGCAGCCGCTTGGCGATCTT
>DATAQX010000568.1:0-13268 GCA_036264455.1 Silvibacterium sp.
TGCTGGACCGGCTGGCGGCGATTCCGGAGCTGGTGTGGCTGCGATTCCTGTATGCGTATCCCAACAAAATTACGGGCAGGCTGCTGGAAACTATCGCGAAGCATCCGAAGATCTGCAAGTACCTCGATGTGCCGCTGCAACATGCGGCGGGTCCGGTATTGAAGAGCATGAAGCGCGGTGCGAATGCGGGGATTTTTCTGAAGACGATTGAGAAGATACGGGCGGCGGCACCACCCCAGCGAGCGAAAACCGCGCTCGGGGACCCCGGTTCGCCGCGGATCGCGCTGCGGACATCCTTTATTGTCGGTTTTCCGGGTGAGACCGAAGAGGACTTCGAAACGCTCTGCGATTTTGTGCGCGAGGCGAAGTTCGACTGGCTGGGAGTGTTTGGCTACTCGGACGAGGATGGCTCCGGGGCGTTTGGATTGAAGGATAAAGTACCGGCTCGCACCATCGAGAGGCGAAAGCGGGAACTGATGAAGATTCAGCAGCGCATCAGCAAACAGTCGAAGATGGCGTGGGTGGGCAGAGAGCTGGAAGTGCTGGTGGAGGGCGAGTCGGAGGAGACTCCCATGCTGTGGGAGGGCCGTACCGAATTTCATGCGCCGGAGATCGACGGGACGGTCTACATCAATGACTTCGGGCCTTTCGAAGAGCTGACTGCGGGGCGCTTTTATCGCTGCGAGATCACAGAAGCTCATGACTACGATGTTGTGGCCAGAGTGATTTCGGCAAGCGGGGAGTGAGGGATGGGAACAGAAAATCTTGCGTTGCGCTGCCCGACCTGCCGAACGCTGGTGACCGCTCAGGATGAGTTTTTTCCATTTTGCAGCGATCGCTGCCGGCTGATCGATCTGGGCAAATGGGCGAGCGGCGGCTATCGGATATCGTCCCCTGTGCTTGATCCCGAGGTGCTAGAGGGACTGGATACCGGGAGCAAGCACCGTGAGGACGATGACCACGGTTCGGACTGAGAGCGGGCATCGAACCCCGTGGGCATGGATTGCCGGGACCTTTTTCGGGATTGGCCTTATAGGGCCCGGGCCTGGGACGTGGGCCTCACTTGCTGCAGCGATTTTATGGTTTATCGCGGCCCGCGCCGCGCATTTGAGCGCTGTTGGCTTGGCAGTGGGAACAGCGGTAGCGGCTGTGGCGGCTGTGTTGATCGGGATTCCCGCGGGTTCGATTGTCGAGCGCGAGAGCGGCCGGGAGGACCCGGGGCAGGTCGTGATCGACGAAGTGGCAGGGCAATGGATCGCCCTGGCGGCGTGCCCGGTCGAGATCCGGCATGCGCTGCTGGCTTTCGGGCTGTTTCGTTTGTTTGATATTGTGAAGCCCTGGCCGGCACGTCAACTGGAAAGATTGCATGGCGGGCTGGGCATCATGATGGATGATGTAGCGGCGGGGATTTACGCGCTGCTGATTGGCCTGATGGTGCATCATTGGTGGTAGCCGCCCACGTGAAACAGTTCGGGATAAGCGAAGTATGACGCCTCTTCTCAAATCCGAAGCAAGCCACGCGCCTCACATCGAAGCGCTTTATCCGGATGCTGCCTTGCCCGGCGGTGAAGTCGAGGTGCTGGGCGCAAATCTTGGTCCCGTTTCGTATCGCCGGCCGGTGGCCATGGTTGGCGATCTGGCTGCATCAGTGCTCATGAGCCGTGCCAAGCGCATGGTGCTGCGCATTCCAGAAGAGGCGGAGAGCGGAGCACTGCGCATCCTGCAAAACGGAGCACAGAGCAATGCCGTGGATCTCAAGGTCGGAAGCCTGATCGCGAACGGCGTCCACATTGTCGCCAACCCGGTTGTCGACCGCGAGGGAAATATCTACGTAACGCTTTCCGGTTCTCGCGGACAGGAGACCCCGGTTTCCGTCTTCCGTGTAGGGCGCGATGGGGAGATGCGGCCTTTCGTGAGCGGCATTATGAATGCCACCGGACTGGCGACCGATGAAGAGGGTAACCTCTATGTCTCTTCCCGGCAGGAAGGCACCGTATACCAGGTGACACCAGCCGGGACTGCGTCCGTTTACGCCGAAGGTATGGGCATTGCGACCGGAATTGCCTTCGATGGCGAAGGGAATCTCTATGTGGGCGACCGCAGCGGGACTATCTTCAAGATCGGCCCGGACCGACAGATTTTTGTTTTTGCCACGCTTGAGCCAAGTGCAGCCGCCTATCATCTGGCATTTGGAATTGATGGCACCCTTTATGTATCCTTGCCGACGACCTCGAGCTTCGACAATGTATATGCGATCGACCGTGATGGCGCGACGACTGTCTTCTATCACGGGCTGGGACGGCCCCAAGGCCTGGCGGTGGACATTGCAGGCAGCGTCTATGTTGCCGCTTCGCTGAGCGGCAAGCGCGGGATCGTACGCATTTCGCAACCGGGTGAAGCGCAGCTTGCCATCGCCGGTTCGGGCATGGTCGGATTTACGTTCATACCCGGGGGCAATGCGCTCGTGGCGACGAACAACGCCGTTTATCATGTAGCGTTGGGGATTGAGGGTTGGCGCATTCTCTAAGGTGCGTCTCGAGCAGTTCATTTCACATTCCGGCTGGCCTCATTCTGTGAAGGCCAGGCCTGTGGACGTTACTGGGGCTCGATGAACTCGGAGATCATCGCCATTGGCTCGGAGTTGCTGACGCCCTATCGCCAGGACACCAATTCCCTTTTTATTACGGAACGGCTGAACCACCTGGGCGTCTCGGTGGTGTTTAAGACGGTTGTCGGCGATCGTCCCAAGCACCTTGTCGCGGCAATACGAACTGCACTTGCCCGTACCGACATCGTGGTCATTATGGGGGGACTCGGCCCTACGGAGGATGATCTGACGCGCGAGGCTGTGGCCGAGGCGATGCAGATTGGACTCAAGCGCAATCCAGAGCTGATTGCGCAGCTCTATGCGCGAGCGGCGGCGCGGCGCATGACGATGACCCGGAATAACGAGAAGCAGGCCGACGTCCTAGATGGCGCGGTGATCCTTGAGAATCCCAGGGGGTCTGCGCCTGGCCAGTGGCTGGACACTGTCTACGGCGCGCATCGCAAGCTGGTGCTGCTGGTGCCCGGGCCTCCATCGGAACTGAAGCCGATGTTCGATGAAGAATGCCTGCCGCGCCTGAGAGAGGCGATACCTCGCCGGTTCATCGCTACACGCGTGCTCAAGGCAGCGCTGATCGGAGAATCAGCGGCGGATGCGCGCATTGCTCCGATCTATACGCGGTTCACGGATGTGGAAACGACAATTCTGGCGCACCTGGGCGACATTCAATTGAACCTGCTGTGCAGCAAACCGACGCTGGCTGAGGCGCAGACGCGTGTGGACGAGCTGGCAAACCTGATTGAAGAGGAGCTGGAAGATCTTATCTATTCGTCGCAGGGAGAATTGCTCGAACAGATTGTGCTGTTCTATCTGGAGATGCGGGGCGCGACTTTGTCTGTAGCGGAAAGCTGCACGGGCGGCATGGTAGCGGAGCGTCTGACGAGCATCAGCGGCAGCTCGCGCTCTTTTGTTGGCGGCGCGGTAGTCTACAGCAACGAACTGAAGACGGAGTTCGCGGATGTTCCGCCGGAATTGATCGAGCGGCACGGCGCCGTCAGCCGCGAAGTCGCAGCAGCGCTGGCGGAGGGCATTCGCGAGCGATGCAATACGACTTTAGGCCTGGGAGTTACCGGGATTGCCGGGCCTTCGGGCGGAAGCGAAGAGAAGCCGGTCGGACTGGTGTATCTCAGCGTGAGCGACGGCAAGAGCACGGAGGTGGTCGAACGCAAGTTCGGCGGCGACCGCGACCGCATCCGCCATTATGCGAGCCAGACGGCCCTGGACCTGGTTCGGCGGCGATTGATGTAAGAGCTGCTATAGCATTTCTTCGATCAGCCGAAGTCTGCCGGAGCCGATGCCCGTTATCAAGAGAAAGCCACTGGCACACCATAATAAGCGCAATAACAAACGGAGAAATGCCTTAAACTCATAGTCGCAATGCCCCTCTTTACTTATCTGCTGGTTGCGCTTGCGGCGTACCTGCTGGGCTCGATTCCATTCGGTTTCCTGCTGGTCAAGCTCTTCCTCAAAGAAGACATTCGCTCCAAAGGCAGCGGCAACATCGGCGCGACCAACGTGGTGAGGTCCGGGGCAAAGGGTCTGGGCGCGCTCACCTTTCTTCTCGATGTCTGCAAGGGATATTTCGCAGTCTTCGTCGCGAGTCGGATTATCTTGTTACCGGGGCTGCCTCCTGTCCCCCGGGAAAACGCCGTGGCATTGGCGGCACTGTTCGCGATCCTGGGACACATCTACACGGTGTGGCTGGGTTTCAAGGGGGGCAAGGGCGTGGCGACGGCATTTGGAGTATTTCTGTCACTGGCGCCGTGGGCCGCACTGGCTGCATTGGGAATCTTTGTTCTGGTCCTGGCGGTTTCACGGTTTGTGTCCCTGGCGTCGATCGCTGCGGCGGTTGCGTTTCCGGTGTTTGCGATGCTTTTGCCCCACACAGGGTATGGTCCGTGGCTTACGGCAGTGATACTGATTGCGCCGGCGATCGTGATCGCCAAGCATCACCAGAACATTGTGCGGCTGCTGCAGGGCACCGAATATCGCTTCGGCAAAAAGAGGGCCACTGCGGCATGAGCAGGATTGCAGTGATGGGCGGCGGGGCATGGGGTACGGCGATTGCCCTGAGTCTTGCGCGGCGCGGCGGTCACTCGCTCACCTTGTGGACCCATTCTCCGGCGGTCGCATCCGCGATTCGGACAACAGGCGAAAATGCTTCCTTCCTGCCGGGCTTTCCAATCCCGCCAGAAATTAGGCTCACCAGCGATGCGGCGGAGGTCTTGGAATCCGCAGAAATTGTGGTCAGCGTGATGCCGTCGCACCATGTTCGCGCTTCTTACGAGCTGTTTGCGCCTCATCTCCATCCGGGGCAGTTCCTGGTGAGCGCGACCAAGGGCATTGAGGACCACACCTATCTGCGCATGAGCCAGGTGATTTCCGAAGTGCTCGAGACTCACAGCGTGACCCTGAGTTGCGGAGTGCTGAGCGGGCCATCCTTTGCCCAGGAGGTAGCGGCGGGATCGCCGACGGCGATTACGATTGCTTCGGAGGATGCGGCTCTGGCAACGCGCATACAGCGCGACTTCAGCAGCGGAACACTGCGGCTGTACACGAACGATGATGTGACAGGAGTAGAGCTTGGCGGCGCGCTCAAGAATGTGATCGCGATCGCGGCCGGCATCGTTTCGGGACTGGGGTTGGGGCACAACAGCACGGCGGCTCTAATTACTCGCGGCATCGCCGAGGTGACGCGACTGGCAGTAGCCTGCGGCGGCCGGCGCGAGACACTGGCCGGACTTTCAGGCCTGGGCGACCTGGTCCTCACTTGCACCGGCTCGCTCTCGCGTAACCGGTGGGTGGGCGTGGAGTTGGGGAAAGGACGGCCGCTCTCTGCGGTCATTGCCGAACTCAACGACAAGGTGGCTGAAGGTGTACGGACCACGTCGGCCGCGCTGGGGCTGGCTCAGCAGCACGGAGTGGAGATGCCCATAGCCGAACAGATGGCGGCCATTCTTAACGGCAGCAAGCTTCCGGTGCAGGCCATGCAAGAACTCATGAGCCGCCCAGGACGAGACGAATAAAATTGCTCTTCTGCGAGCGAAACCTACGACTTTCGTGTGAGAGGCAATTGGTTTTCGTCACATTAGACTGGGGTTGGCTGAATTCCACCTCGCCTACAACTCTTGCCTAATGAAACGCACATTCTCAATCCGCGGACGCGTATTCTGGCGTGTTTTTTTTCTCCTGGTTATCACTTGCGCCACTATGCTTCTATTGCAGGCGGCGGCGATCTGGCTGGGATGGAGTTTTATTGTTCCACTTTGCGAGGCACTCGTGTTTTCTGTTCTGGTGAGCCTGCTGTACGCCCGAAGGCTTGCCGGACTGAATCAAAATCTTGCGTCGGCAATCGACTCGAGATCACTGCATCAGGCCGAACGCCAGACCGTGCAATTGCGCGGAACTCTTTACGAGGAACCAGCAATCGCATGGCACACGGCTCTGGAAAGCCTGCAGAATTCGTGCTTTGACAAGCAGGTTGAGGCAGGCCAGCACTATGCGACGCTCACTGACCTGGTACGCATGATCGCCAAGGCTGTGGACGAGCGCACCAGCTATCTGCGCGGACATTCGGACCGCGTTGCGGTCTATTCGGCCGATATTGCGCGTGAGTTGGGCATCGACGCAGCTCAAGTCGAGCGCATTCGCCTCTCGGCTCTGCTGCACGACATCGGCACTGTAGGCATCGAAGATGCAATTGTGAGGAAAGATGCGCCGCTCACGCCGGAAGAATTCGAGATCATGAAGGCCCACACGGTGAAAGGAGCATCTATTCTGCGTCCTATCCAGGCGGTCGGCGACCTGATCCCCGGAGTGGAATTGCACCATGAATCACTTGACGGACAGGGTTATCCCTACGGCCTGCGTGGCGAAGAAATTCCAATGATGGCCCGCATTATTGCGGTCGCGGACAGCTTCGATGCCATGACCACCGAGCGCCCCTACCAGGCAGCTATGGATCCGGAGTACGTTCTGGAGGTTTTAAACCGTCTCGCCAGAAAACGTTATGACGTCTCAGTAGTGAATGCACTCACCTCTTTGGTAAAGCGTGGAAACATTGTCGTCAAAAGACCGCGCGCATCCGTATCGTTCCCTCAGCAACGCGTGCTTTCCGAGGTTGTTTGAAAAGCTGGCGGCGTTGACCATGTTGCTACACTCGATCAAGAGACTCTGAGGATCACGCATCATGATTCAAACGCTGTTTGGCAGCCTGAAGGAAGCGGAAGAACCGCAGAAAAAAGGCTTTCTCGACCGGATGAAGCAGGCGGTTTCGCGTACGCGCGAAAGCCTGGAGGAACGCATCGACAGCGTTCTCTCGCTTACCCGGACCGTCGATGAAGCGGCACTTGAAAATCTTGAAATGAGCCTGATCGCGTCCGATATTGGCGTCACTACGGCGGCTGAAATATTGACCACCCTGCGGGAGCGCGCCAAGCGGCAGCAGATTCGCGATGGAGCGGAATTGAAGCAGCTGCTCAAAGAGCAGATGAAGGCCATTCTGGATGAGCAGCAGCAACCAGCACGCACAGTTGCAACATCCCCGGAGGTCATTCTGATGGTGGGCGTGAATGGCACAGGCAAGACGACAACTACCGGAAAATTAGCAGCGCATTTTCGCACGCAGGGCAAAACCGTATTGCTATGCGCAGCGGACACCTTTCGCGCCGCGGCCATTGAACAACTCGAAGTGTGGAGCGAACGCAGCGGGGTTGAAATTGTCAAGTCACGGCAGGGAGGGGACCCTTCTGCTGTCATCTTTGACTCACTCCAGGCAGCCAAGGCGCGCGCCACGGATTTTTTGATCGTTGATACTGCCGGCCGGCTGCATACCAAAAATAATCTGATGGTGGAGTTGGACAAAATGCGGCGCACTGTGCAGCGTTTGATCCCCGATGCTCCGCACGAGGTGCTACTGGTGATGGACGCAACCACCGGCCAGAACGGGCTCCAGCAGGCGCGGTTGTTCACTGAGTCGGCGGGGGTGACGGGCATCGTGCTTACAAAACTCGATGGTACGGCCAAGGGGGGAATCGCCATTGCCATCGCGCGCGAACTGAAGCTGCCAGTGCGCTATGTGGGCGTTGGCGAAAAGATTGATGATTTGTTGCCTTTCGATAGTGGTGCATTTGTTGATTCTCTGCTCGATAACTAGCGTTTGCCCTTTGCAGGCTGAAAGGTATGTCTGTGGCTGATCCCGCCTCTTTACTGGCGCATAGCGACGCTACCCATATTCGCGATGATGTGCGCTGGATGAACCATGCGCTCGAACTAGCCCGCAAATCTGTTGGCCTGTCCTCTCCTAACCCCGCAGTAGGCTGTGTCCTTGTTAAGGACGGTGCGGTTGTGGGAGAGGGCTTTCATGAATATGAGCGACGGGATCATGCCGAAGTAGTAGCGCTGGGGAGGGCAGGGGGAGCGGCGAGCGGCGCGACGGCTTACGTGACGCTGGAGCCTTGTAGCACCACAGGCCGGACAGGGCCATGTACGGAGGCGCTGATCGAGGCCGGAGTGGCACGGGTTGTGGCGGCTACGGCAGATCCGAATCCGGCGGTGAATGGCCAAGGGATCGAGCGGCTGCGGGCCGCCGGGATCGCGGTCGAAGTGGGAGTTTCGGCGCCTCAGGCACAGGAGCTGAACGATGGCTTTGCCCGCCATGTCCGTACAGGACTTCCCTTCGTGACTCTCAAGGCGGGGCTGTCGCTGGATGGCCGCATCGCGCCTCCACCGGGCACGGCTCCGATTGGTGCTCCGGTGATAATGACGGGCGAGGAGTCGCGGGCCGCAGTCCAGCGGATGCGCCACTCGTCGGACGCGCTGATTACAGGCATCAACACTGTGTTGACAGACGATCCACTAATGACCGACCGGACAGGGCTGCCACGGAGACGCCGGCTGTTGCGGGTGGTGCTGGACTCGGCGTTGCGGATAAGACTGGACTCGAAGATTGTGCGGACGGCTCAGGATGATGTGCTGGTCTTCTGCACGATTCCAGTATCGGAACGTCAGCGGGCACTTGAAGCGCTGGGTGTGAGAGTAGAGCGCGTCGAAGCTGGCGCGGGCGGAGCAAGAGTGTCACTGAAACGAGCGCTCGAGCGGTTGGGCGAGATGGAGTTGACCTCGGCAATGATGGAGGCAGGAGCACAACTGAATTCAAATGCGCTCATACAGCAGGCGGTCGACAAGCTGAGCTTGTTCTATGCTCCGTTGTTTCTGGGCGCGGCCGGCGTGCCGATAACCAATAGCATTGAATCGTCGAAGCCGCAGTGGACGCGTCTTTCAATGGAGCAGCTGGGGCGGGATTTTTGCTTTGAAGGATATCTGCGAGATCCATGGGCGTAGAGCCCGTTCTGAGGCGGGAACATGTTTACCGGATTGATTGAGGCGCAAGGGACGATTCTTTCGGTTGTAGAGCGGACGGGCACCAGGCGGATTGCTGTCGAGGCCCCGGGGATTGCAGAACGTCTGAAGACCGGCGACAGCGTTGCGGTAAGCGGCGTTTGCTTAACCGCGCTCGATATCCAGGCGCCTGTTTTTCATGCCGATCTGGCGGCTGAGACGGTCGCTCGCACTTCGCTTGCGCGGCTCGCGCCGGGAACGACGGTGAATCTGGAGTTGCCGACTCCGGCAGGAGCCCCCCTGGGGGGCCACGTTGTTCAGGGGCATGTGGACGCGACGGGTACCCTGCTTGCGCTCGACCCGGTCGATCCGGCAGCTGACCGGGCGCTCACCGACTGGTGGCTGCGGGTCGAGGTCCCGGAGGCGATTCGTCCGTTCATGGTCGAGAAGGGGTCGGTGGCCATCGAGGGCATCAGCCTGACCATCGCTCGCTGGGATGGCGAGGTGGCAGGTGTGGCGATTCTTCCCCACACTTACTCCATGACCAATCTGCACACACTCGACGTCGGATCGCCGGTGAATCTGGAGGCGGATGTGCTGGTGAAGCTGGCAGCGCAGCGGGAAGAGGCCCGCTCTACCTTTGAGCTTACGGTTGACTATCTGGTGGCGAATGGCTATTAAGATTCCCGGGAGATAACCCCTCCCTACGGCGCGAGTTCCGGATTTCCATTCCTCTGAGTATCGATGATGCCCTCCATGCTCATCACGCGAAGCAGCGGAAGCTTCACATCCAGCCCGGCCACAGCCTGCCGAATCTGGGGTCTTAGGCGAGAGCGGCGATGACCTCGTCCGTCTTCCTCACTTTTGCCAGCCGAGGGAAGGTCTTCTCAAACGCGAAGCGGTGAGTTTCTGCGTCCAAGGCGGCGCATGCGTCCTCGACAATGACGAACGCAAAACCCAGGCCGGTACCTTGCCGGGCCGTCGATTCGACTCCGACGTTGGTCGCAATGCCGGTCAGCACGATGGTGTCGATTCCACGCTGCTTCAGGGCATGCTCTAAATCCGTGCCTGCGAAGGCTCCCCAATGGCGCTTGGTGATGAGCAGGTCGCCGGGCTGAAAGCCGGCCTCGGGTACAAGCTCCGATGCAGATGCCGGCGGCGGCGGCGCATTCGGATCGCGAGGCGGCGCATCGACCGGCAGATGCAGGATGTCAGCCATATCCACTCGGACGTAGACAATCGTTGCTCCTTTTTCTCGAAAGTTTTTCGCCAAGAGATTAGATTTCTGCACGATCTCAGCAGGGGAATACGGCACCGTTGGCATCGCTACGATGCCCTTCTGAAGATCAATCACAACAAGAGCGGTCTTTTTTGCGTCCAGATGCAATGAGCTCATATTTGCCTGACCTGTAGGTTGGGGGCTGTCCGTGATTGACGGTCATGAGGGGTCTGTTCATAACAGCTAACCGTTGCAGGATGAGCTGGTCGGAGCTCATCCTGCAATGAATACACTATATCGCTGGCGTTTTCATAAGCGACCTTCAGATCTACTCTGTCTCCAAAGTCCACGACAAGTTCACAGAGAGCTATGTTTACTAGCCCCCTGTGACTGCATTCTGCGTATTAGTTTACGGTGACGCTGATGGTGTTGGATGTGGCCGATCCTGGATTCTGGCTGCTGAGTGTTCCGGTTCCCGCAGTCTGGACATCGGAGGACGGGATGGCCACGGTGAGATGGGCGTTATCAACATAGGTCGTGGTGCGCGGCGAACCGTTCCACAGCACGGTGGCTCCGGGAAGGAAGCCACTGCCGGTGACGGAGACATAGACATTCCCGCTCCCGGCCGTGATGGTGTTGTGATCAGTTGTGCTTAGCGCCGGCACAGGATTGCTGACCGCCTCCGCAGGCAGGACGAAGGGGCCACGGATCACGAAGATCTGGGCCGCCGACCCCGTACTCGAAGATGAGGAGCCAGGCAGAATATAGGCAAGCCCATCCTGGCCCCATCGAGTGCCTGGCAAACTGCCTACATTACTAGTTGGCAGCTGTATCCTCTGGTCCAGAGTGAAATGCTGGGTGTCAAACCGCTCGATATAGCTGATGGCTGTTCCAGCGTTATTTATCCCTATGTTGAATGATTTCGATTCAGCAGCGTAAGGGACATCACCACCACCGATGAGGGCCGATCCATACGGGCCCGGTCCAAGAGGTAGCACCGCAATCTGTGACGGAGGAGTGGTCGCGGGGTTGACGATCCCGCCGCCTGCGCCATAAACCAATCCGCCATCAACGGCCAACATTCCACCGAAGCCGCCCATTCCGTTAAGGGTCGTGCCATCGATCAACTCAGCTCCATTTGCATCGACGCTGTACCGGTAAAACTCTGCCCCTGATGTGGAGGCGTCGTAGGCGTAGAAGTGAGTCGGATCTGTAAAGACCGGATAATCGCCGGAATAACCAAAGCCCGATTTACTTCGGAAGGTGCCGGTGCTTCCTGAGATATCCAATATGCCGATGCCGTCGAAGGAGTCGATCTCGACTGCAAGGCTGGTGTCGGAGCCAGGAACGGTTGCGATGGCCATAGCCGCAGCATATCCAGCGGTATAGCTCGCGTTCGTTGGAAGCGGAACAGTGAGATCGAGTGACTGGGTGAGCAGATTGAAGCGGCCAAGGCTCTTGGCGCCACTGAGACCTATATATAAATAGTTGCCGTCGCTCGTTTCGGACAGGAGATTCGGTTCACTGCCAACCTGTATCGGGCTGCCAATGCTGCCCATGACCGGATCGATGACGACCACGCTGTTGCCGCTCATGTTTGTCGAGGTGCTCGGAAGCACCGCGTATAGTTTTTGCGTAAACGGATCGAAGGTCATTGCGTTTGCCGGCACATTCAGAAGCTCATAGATGCTGAATGGCAGTGCGGCCGATTGGCCGCCACCCGGGGCAGCTGTAGAAACAGAGACCTGTGACCAACCCAGTTGCTTTACCAGCGATGCATCCACGGTGGCAGTGAGTTGACCATCACTTAACAACGTGGTCGGAAGTGCCGTTCCATTCCAGAGCACTGTAGATGCGGAGTCAAAGTCCTCTCCATCAACAGTGAGCGTAAAGGCGCTCGACCCTGCCTGAATCAATGCCGGCGATAGCTGCGTTACAACCGGGGAAGGACTGAAGAGACTGCCGCTGACGGTAGTGGTGGCTGATGCCTGATTGTTTGTCGAGACCGGATCGTAGCTTACAGAGGAAACCGTCGCGGTCGTTTCGAGCGCTCCGGAGACAGTTGGAGTGACTGCAACCGTGACCGTGGCAGAGCTGCCGCTGGCAATGGAACCCAGATCGCAGTAGAACTCACCAGATCCATTGCACGAGCCTTGCGAGCTGCTGATGCTGCCAAAGATGACAGACCCGGGAAGGATACCTTGCAGTGTCACCCCCTGCGCAGAGTCAGGTCCGAGGTTTTGCACCTGAACGGTGTAGGTAAGAGTGGCTCCCGTGGTCTCCGTTGCCGGCGCCTGCACTGTAACAGCGAGGTCCGCGGGTGAGCTCGATGTGTCCTTTACGATCGGCCCCTGAAGGACATAGAGCTGGTTTGCCGTGTGAAAGGCCAGACCGTCCTGGCCCCAGCGGATAAGATCTGCGGGAGTATTGGTCCCAGAAGATACAGTGCTGCCGACGCCTGCCACGGAGATGCTGTCGACTGGATCAAAGGTCGTCTCGTCGAAAGAAAGCAGCTGAAATGGGCCATAGTAAAGGTAACTTGATGGAAGGATCCAAGCACGGTTCAAGGTTGAGTCAGAGACAATGGGACCCGCGGCTGCTACTGGCGTTGTAGAACTAATAACCGTTGTCGAGAACTGGCCGAGTGTGGCGCCAGTGGTCGCGTCTACTGTTATGCCCACCGGCAAATAAAGTTTGCCGTTGTCATATTGCAGGGTATTGCTATATGAACCTGTCGCCAACTGAGTAGAGGCCGTGACGCCCGTCGCGTCCACCGTGAGCTTGTAGAGACCACCTGCGTTGAGATAAAGGGTTGAGGCCGAGCTGCCAAAAGCAAGCCCGCCCGAGCCGACTCCAGAGCCGGCTTTTCCGCGCGGGACACCCGTATCGAAGATGGTAACGCCATTGCCTGCGGACACTGCTACTGAATTGGGCTGTCCGGGAACAACTGCGAGACTCACAGCAGTGTATGGCGGGTTGTAGACACCCGGGCCCCCACCCAATGAAAACTGCTCGGCAGCTGAATCTGTAGTCAAGTCGACACGGCGAACTGCTCCAGCGCCATCCAGACCGACAAAGAGCTGGGTTCCGTCAGTCGACAGAGCG
>DATAQX010000601.1:0-11266 GCA_036264455.1 Silvibacterium sp.
TCCTCCTCGATGGCCTCGGTTTGCGGAGCCAGCCTGGCGCTGATGGACGCGGGTATTCCGCTGAAGGCCTCGGTTGCCGGTATCGCAATGGGCCTGGTGAAGGAGGGTGATGAGTACGCCATTCTGACTGACATTGCGGGCGCGGAAGATCACTACGGCGATATGGACTTCAAGGTCGCGGGCACGCGCAAGGGCATTACCGCGCTACAGATGGACATCAAGATCAGCGGCATCACTGGTCAGATCATGCGCGAGGCGCTCGAACAGGCGCGCCGCGGCCGGCTCTTTCTGCTGGATACGATGGACGCTGCGCTCAGCGGATCGCGTGAGATCAAGTCGAAGTATGCGCCGCAGATTCGCACGCTGCAGATACCGACGGACAAGATCCGCGACCTGATCGGGCCGGGCGGCAAGACGATTCGCGGCATCATCGAGGCCACACAGGTCAAGATCGATGTCGATGATACGGGCCGCGTGAATGTAGCATCGAGCGACGAAGACGGCTTGAAGAAGGCGCTCGAAATGATCAATAACCTGACGGCTGTGCCTGAGGTAGGCAAGACCTATCTGGGCAAGGTGGTTCGCCTGGCGGAGTTCGGCGCGTTTGTCGAGATATTCCCGGGCACCGATGGCCTGCTGCACGTGAGCGAGATCGCCGAGCATCGCGTGAAGGACGTAAAGGATGAGTTGCGCGAAGGCGATCAGGTTATGGTCAAGGTCCTGGGCGTCGAAGGCAACCGCATTAAACTCTCGCGCAAGGCACTGCTCAAGGAACAGCGTCAGAAGCTGGGCCTTCCTGATCCGAATTCGCAGGGTGGTCCGATTGGCGATCTTTCCGCTTCAGGTGAGTCCTTGCCAGCCTTCGAAGAGGGTTCACACCGTCAACAGCAGCACGGGTTGAGTGAGCGGCAGCCTTTGTCGAATGCCAGCACCATCACCATTGAAGGTGGCGACGACTTTGATGATGCAGATGGCGATGATAGCGGCGAAGAGATTAACTTCAACCGTGCCGATGGCGTACCGGTTCCTGCGGGACCTGGTGGCGAGCGGCGTCCGGGACCGGGCGGCGGTGGTGGACGGCGCCGGCGTCGTGGCCGTGGTCGCGGACCCGGTGGCGGCGGTGGTAACCGCGGACCACAGTAAATTAACTCGAAAGGGCTGCGTATCAAGCGCAGCCCTTTTTCTCTGGTTTCCGAATAACAGAAGCCGATGAACTGGCGCACGGCATCAGCATTTGGAGTGGTGGGGCTCCTCTGGGGTAGCGCGTGGATTCCCAGTTCGATCGTACTCCCGCGGGTTCCTGGGTTTCGCGCCGGCGCGTTGCGCTTTGCCATTGCCGCAGCTTTTGTCACCCTTCTCGCGCTGGCAAAAAGCCTCAGAGCAGACAAGCAATCAAGAGGAAGACTTGCCTCTACTCTCGGCCCTTCTTTTGTTCTTGGCGTGACTGCGGTAGCGGGGCCTTACACACTGATGATGTTTGCTGCAGGCGAAGTCTCTTCAGGAGTGGTAGCGACCCTGCTTGCCGTCATGCCGCTGGCGACGCTGTTCACGGGTGGGGAAGGCTCAAGCAGGGCAATCCCCGCTTTAGTGATCGGCATTGGCGGAGTAGCAATGCTTGTCGCCCAGGGATTGTCTACGTCGACGGCGCAAATCGAAGGCGCGGTCCTGATTGCGATTGCTGTTGCACTAAGCGCATTTTCGCTGAACTATGCGCAGAGGCGGATGCGCCAGCTTGATTTGTTAACCTCTGTTGCAATCCAGTTTGCCGTTGCCGCTATCCTGCTTGGCGGACTTAGCGCGATGATTGAGCACCGTGAGTCGATAGCCTGGAGCGGACAGGTTGTTCTCGCGGTGCTGGTCCTCGGTATAGCTGTGAGCGGCGTTACATTGCCGCTGATGTATTGGCTCCTGACCAAACTGGAGGCATGGCAGGTAGCGGCTCTGCAGTGGACAGCGACGCTGACTGCCGTTGCCCAGGCAGCCTGGTTCCTGCGTGCAAAGCCTTCGGCGGAAATGTGGGTCGGAGTGTGCATGATCGTTGGAGCAACTTTCTGGCTGCTGCGCGCAGGCGGTGACAGCCCTCAGGAAGCGGTAACTCTTCAGATAACAAACCGCAGCGTTGAGCGATCAACAACATCCGAATCTGAAGTAGGATCGAAGATAGATTTGAAGCAGGTGAGTCAGAGCAGGAGGATGGCAGACCGGCAATGAGCGCGTCCATGTACATCGTCGTGGAAGGTGAGGATCCGGGCTACGATATTTTCGTCAACGGACACGCTCTGGCGCGCAATGAGGATGCGCTCGAGAAGCTGGCCATTCGTTTGGGCGTTAAGCCGCTGCTCGAGTTCTTTTCCGCCGATCAAAACTCCATGGCTCTGTTGCTGGAAGAAGGCGCGGGCGATCCGGAGTGGGCCAAGACTTTGCCGCCTCCGCAGTGGTTCTCGCCCGAAGATGGCCTGGCTACCATTTCGACTCTCCATGACTTTCTCAAAGATGCTCCGACCACGCTCGGGACGGAGACTGAGTTGGTTGTTAACGAACTCGAGGAATACGAACGCGTCCTGCGGAAGACAGCCACGCGCAATCTTCGCTGGCAGCTGGCAGTAAGCTGGAAGTGAAGGTTCAGTTTTCTGATTTATTTCTTCCACGCACCAAGCTGTCTACGGAGCAGCACCAGTTCACCCAGGTGATAGCTGGTGTGGGTGCACGCAAGCAAGACCTCACGCAGCAGGGTTTGACCTTCCCCCCACGGAATTTCCGCGTATAAATTCGAATCGGGGTCCCGCACCAATTTTTCAAATGCTGCAAAGTCGGACTTGAGAGCCTTTACGGATTTTTTCCAGTCATCTCTGGAGGCCGGGGCATCTTCCGTGGGCCAATAGTCGTCAGGCCATTTGGGCGCTATGTATTTGGGGTCGGTTGAGAAGAGCAGCAGATCGTTGACCGTGAATCGTATGTGTTCGAGAAGCTGCCACGGGGTATACGGCGAATTCTCAGGCTTGCTGCCGTAGAGTTTCTCGGGAAAGTCATCGAGAGCTGCTGCAAGACCCACATGCGCGTTTCCTCCGTGCAAAAACTCAAGAAGGTGTTTGCGCAGGGCTTTGTCGTCCTTAGACATTATGGTCTCTCCTCAACGATGGGATGCCGAAAAGAACAAGAGTGAAGTGAATAGCCACAACGGTCAATGAACTTCTGCGGTGGCAAGCTCGCGTCTGCCGCCAAACACATTGCCCATTCTTCGAATCTGCGCGCCCACTCCCCGCAGCTTCTCTTCGATGTGCTCGTATCCGCGATCCATGTGGTAGACACGATCGAGAATCGATTCGCCATCGGCAACGAGCGCGGCCAAAACGAGCGATGCCGAGGCGCGCAGGTCGGAGCACATGACAGCGGCCGCGGATAGCGGAGACTTACCGCGGACCGTCGCGGTGTGCCCGTCTACCCTGATGTTGGCGCCCATTCGTACCAGCTCCTGCACGTGCATGAAACGGTTTTCGAAGATATTTTCTGCAACGACAGAAGTGCCTTCTGCCTGCGTGGCGAGGGCCATGAACTGCGCCTGCATATCAGTGGGAAAGCCGGGGTACTCTTCGGTCGAAACGTCGGCAGCTTTAAGATCGCCTTCACTGCGAACTCGGATGGAATCCCTTCCGATGATATCGACGCGCACGCCGCACTCTTCAAGCTTGGCTATGATGGCGCCCAGGTGCGCCGGATTGCAATTGGCAACGCAGAGGTCCCCGCCGGTGATCGCTCCTGCAATCAGAAATGTTCCGGCCTCGATGCGGTCAGGGTTAATGCGATGCCGTGCACCGTGGAGCTTGTCCACTCCCTGCACGCGGATCACTGACGTGCCAGCGCCTTCGATCTTCGCACCCATGGCGCTGAGCAGTGCGGCAAGGTCAGTTACCTCGGGCTCTCGCGCGCAGTTTTCTAGTACGGTTTCGCCCTCAGCGAGGACGGCGGCCATAAGCAGGTCTTCGGTTCCGGTGACCGTGATCTTATCGAAATTGATGTGCGCACCCTTCAGCCGCTCCGCGCGCGCCTCAATGTAGCCGTGTTCATAGGTGATGGTTGCGCCCATCATCTCCAGACCCTTGATGTGCAGATCGATGGGGCGTCCCCCAATGGCGCAGCCTCCGGGCATAGCGACACGCGCGAGACCTGTCCGCGCGACTAGCGGGCCGAGTACGAGCGAGGAAGCGCGCATGGTTTTGACGATCTCGTATTTCGCCACGGGGTCGGAGAGAACACGGCAGCTAATGGTGGTACGGTGTTGTGCACGACCATAGCCCAGTTCGACCTCGCCGCCCATGGAGACGAGTAGCCTGCGCTCGGTTTCGATGTCGCGAACCTGCGGAATGTTCTCGAGGACGACATCATCTTCAGTGAGGATGGCCGCGGCCATGCAGGGAAGCGCCGAGTTTTTTGCGCCACTTACGCGAATAGTGCCGAGTAACGGATTGCCGCCGCGAATTACGAATTTATCCATATCTTCCTGCGAGCCAGAGGGTGCGTGCGCTCCGGTTCAAATGATTAGTGTAAATGTGGGAGCGTTGCGGAAAACTGAGCCGGTAGTAGCTAGTTTGAGGCAGGCTCGGAGTTCGTTTCAAGCCATTGCGCTAGACCGTCTTCGGAGAGCTTTCCGGCAGCGAGATCGTAGAAAGCGAAGTAGGCCTCTTGCTGGGAGGCGGTAACGAGAGAGCCGTTTCGTTCGATGAAGACAAAAGCCGCCATCAGACCGGTACGCTTATTTCCGTCAACGAAAGGATGGTTTCTGACAATGCCAGCACCGTAGGCGGCCGCGAGCCGGGCCAGCGAAGGAGTGGATTCGGCATAGACGGCGATATTCTGAGCGCGAGCCAATGCGGACTCAAGAAGCCCTTCGTCGCGGATACCTGTTGCTCCGCCAAAATATGTGATCTGGAGCACGTGCATGGCTAGCACCTCCTGCTTTGTGAGCCAATGGAGCATAGATTATTGCGCGAGCTTTTTGAGGGTGTCCCGATACCGCCGCATAATGTCGTGAGCCGTCTTCATCGTTGCGTCGAATTTCTCATCGTAGGGAGTGAGTTGCACGCCATCCGGCGTTTCGGTGACGTAGAGGATATCGCCCTTTCGGATATTCAGCCGGCTAAGCATGTCCTTGGGCAGGACGATGCCTACGGAGTTGCCGACGGTGGTGACTTTGACGGTAGTGGTCATAACTTTTGGCCCCGTTGTGATTATAACATTAATTATAATTGAGAAGGGAATGTCACAAGTGCGAACAGCAGAGGCTTCGACATTTCGGGTCAAAAATGGAAGACCCGTCGCGTAGATGTGCGGCGGGTTCTTCATACTTAAAGGGAGCTCAGGCTCAAAGCTCCATCGTTGTGTCTTCGATGGCGAGCCGGACATTGCCGTCGGATCTCGCCAGGCGTCTGACCGCTTCAGGCTTATCGACTCCAGCCTTGAGCATTACGAGCGCGACCGGCACGCTGCGCCCGGCTGATTTGATGACGTCGACAGCCTTTTCACGACTGATATGACAGGCGCGCATCAGAATGCCGATACCGCGCTCGACGAGCTTGGAGTTCTGCATATGCACGTTGACCATCAGGTTTTCGTAGACATAGCCAAGACGCGTCATGGCGCCGGTGGTGATCATATTGGTGATCATCTTTTGCGCCGTGGCAGCTTTCATGCGCGTTGAGCCGGAGATCACCTCCGGTCCGACGTCAGCAACAATTGCTATATCCGCTGCCGCCGCAAGTGGCGCGTTCTGGTTGCAGGTAATGCAGGCGGTTTTGGCTCCGCGCGCACGCGCATAGGCGATGGCAGCAACGACGTAAGGAGTGCGTCCGCTGGCCGAAAGACCGATAATCATGTCTTTGCGTGTCGGGCGGCGCCGGGCGATGTCACGCTGTCCCAGCTCTTCCGAGTCTTCATTGACTTCAACTGGTGACGCGAGCGCCTTTGGACCGCCGGCCATGATGTATTGAACCGTCTGCGGGGTTGTCGAAAAATACGGCGGACACTCGCAGGCATCGAGCGATGCTATGCGGCCGCTCGATCCGGCGCCGATATAAATGAGCCTTCCCCCTTCGCGGAGGCTTCGCGCCACTGAATCGATCACTTGCGCGATCTCCGGCAGCGCCTTTTTGACGGCAGCAGCTACCTTGGAATCTTCGTGATTGATGATGCGAGCGATCTCAAGAGCGGATTTGGTATCAAACCCCTGCGATGCGTCGTTGGGGCTTTCCGTCATCAGATCGTGCAGGTTTGTAATGGAATTGGTGGGCTTATGATTTGAACTTTTGATATCAGCCTGCGGGTGCGTCATTGTGGCCATAGTTGTTTGTTTCCCAAACGTGTGCTGCCTCATTCTAACGCCAACTCACGCGTCTGGCATCTGAATTCGAACAGCCAACAAATTGTCACGATAACCCTGCCGCCAGAGCATCATGAAATGCCGGACGCACCGTCTGTATCGTCTGATTCGCCCGGTTGGGCCAGGTGCGATTTGAGAGCAGAACCACGGCCAGTCTGCGTCCCGGATCGATCCATAGCGAAGTTCCGGAGTAGCCGAGATGTCCAATGGAGTTCGGCGTAAAGTATCTGCCCGAAGACGATGGCTCGCTCGGCGTATCCCACCCCAGAGCGCGGCTTGTGTCCGGAGGCTCGGCTTGCCGTGTTGCGAAAAGTCTGACCGTGTCAGGCTGAAAGAGTTGCCGGCCGGCCGGCGTGCGGCCCTCGGCAAGAATGCAGGCAGCAAAGCGCAATACGTCGGCAGTATTTGAGAAAAGGCCTGCGTGGCCTGCAACTCCGCCCAACGCGTAGCAATTTTCATCCTGCACTTCGCCCTGGATCACGCGACGCCGATATACTCTGTCATCTTCAGTAGGAGGGACCTGCTGGCGCCAATCCTCAGGCGGACAAAAGCGGGCGGTCTCAAAGCCCAGTGGAGTGGCAATTTCGCGCCAGAAGAAGCGTCCCGCCAGATCACCGGAGAGCACTTCAAGCGCTTTTCCGAGCAGGATGAATCCGATATCGGAATATTCTGTACGCGCGCCAGGCTGAGCTTCGAGTGGCATATGCAGCACTGCGCGCAGCAGCGCCTGCGGTGAGTCATGGTTTTCGAAAAGCCGCCCATAACCTGGCAAGCCCGACGTGTGGGCGAGCAGCATGCGCAACGTCACGCGGTCTTTTCGCGAGCCCGGCTCCATGCCTATGACAAAACCAGGAAGGATGTCCCCTACGCGCGCATCAAGGTCAAGTATGCCCCGATCGTAGAGCAGCATTGCCATGGCTGTTGTAGCCATCACCTTAGTGATACTGGCAAGATCGAATACCGTTCCCGGCGCGACTTCGGGAGCGTCAGGATCATACGTAAAGCGTCCCACGGCATCGAGCGCAACGACTTCAGAGTCCAGCAAAACACCATAAGCGGCTCCCGGGAAGGCGCGTTCCGTAACCGCCCGCTCTAATACCTCTCGTGCAGCGTGGAAGCGCTTGCGACCGTCTAAGGCTGTCCGGGGTACGGAAGTGGGCGGCAAAGGCATGGGAGTTTGCTTATAGTAGCTGAAATGCGACGAACGCCCCAACCACTAATTGGTTTGTTGCCCGCTGCGGTGCTGATGCTGCTTTCATGCCCTATTAGCTTGCGAGGACAGGAAGACGCGGCGCTTGAAGTCAAACTGAAAGCGCTGGCTGGCGCTCACCACGGCAGAGTCGCCCTGTACGCCGAAGACCTGACGACCGGCAAGACGATCAGCCTGGACGCCGATACACCCGTGCAGACGGCGTCCGTTATCAAGCTCACCGTACTCTACGAAGCACTCCAGCAAATCCGCGACGGACGCGCGCACTTCGAAGACAACCTGACCTTGACCCATGACGATCAGGTTTCCGGTTCGGGTATATTGCCGCTCTTCGATACACCGCAGACGCTGACCTTCAAGGACGTCCTCACGCTGATGATCGTGCTGAGCGATAACACAGCGACAAACCTGGCGATCGACCATCTCGGCCTGAAAAACATTGACGATCGCATTGTTTCGCTCGGCCTCAACCATACCTGGCTCTATAAGAAGGTCTATAAGCCTGCGGTCGGCCCGATGCCGGCAGACCAGAAGGTCTTTGGACTGGGCAAGACAACGGCGCGTGAAATGGGCAGCGTCATGAAGCGCTTTGTCACCTGCGACCTGAATGCGCCCGGCAGTGCGAAAGCGGCTACTCCCGCTGACCATGCCCTCTGCGACGCAGCGTTGCACATGCTCAGGAACCAGTTTTACCGCAATAGCATCCCACGCTATCTCGAAACACAGGACACAACCGAGGGCGAGTCATCCATAGCTAACAAAACCGGCGCGCTTGATGCCGTCCGCAATGATGTGGGCGTTGTCTTCACTCAGCATGGGCCGATTCTCATTTCCGAGTTTACCTATGCTAACCAAGACCAAAGCTGGACGCCCGACAACCAGGCCGAAGTGCTGATGGCGAAGATGGCAAAGGAGATCGTGGATGCATGGTCCCCGGCTAACTCGACCAGACCGTAATCCGTCTATTAATTCAGTGCCGTAAGCGCGTCTTTGAGAGAGAATAGGGAAGTGGGGGGATTATGAAGAAGACATGGAGCATTACGGTATGGGCGGCATTGTCCGCTTCCATTGCCGGTGCGCAGACAGCGTCGCCTCCTGAGCCGGCCACCCCACCGACACAGGCCACGAGTGAGACCGCAACGCAAACGCCGACAACTCCTGCGTCCCCTGAAAGTGCTTCGCCGACGGCTACTCCGGCACCTGCAACACCTACGAAGACGATCGAAGTTCCAGCGGGGACGAAGGTCCTTCTCTCGCTGAACAGCGGTGTAAATACCAAGACTGCACAGCCTGGCGACGGAGTTTATCTCTCCTCCACTTTTCCTGTTGTGTCAGGAGGCCATGTCATCATTCCTTCCGGTGTCTATGTCCAGGGAGTGATTGACAGTGTCGTGCGTCCTGGCCACGTTAAGGGCCGTGCGCAAGTCACGATGCACTTCACCACGCTCATTTTTCCGAATGGCTCGGTTGTCAGCATTCCCGGCACCGTCAATAACATTCCCGGATCCGACGGCCCAAGAGTCAAGGGTAACGAGGGCACTATCGAGCAAGCCGGCAGCAAAGGCAAGGATGTGGGGAAAGTCGCAACCACAGCAGCAAGCGGCGCGGGCCTTGGTGGCATTATCGGAGCGGCCTCCGATCATCCCGGCGCGGGGGTTGGCTATGGAGCGCTAGCCGGCGGAGTCGGCGGCATCCTGTACACACTTTTCACACGCGGCAACGAAATTATCCTTCCTCAGGGCCAGACCATCGAGATGATCTTCCAGCGACCGCTTCTGCTCGAAGAAGCAAACCTGACAGCGGCTACCGCTCCGGGGTTTGTTCCCGCAGGCCAGCAGCCGCAGCCTTTGGCGAAGCCGGTCGCGCGTCCTCGAATACTTTGTCCCCTCGGAACCGCCGGGTGCTCGTAGAATATATAGAGAAAAGTAAGTTTCCAGAATGACCGATCAGACCCAACCGTCCACTGAATCCGAAACCGGGAAGCAAAGCGTCGCCCAGGCGCGTCTGCGCTTGTGGGTGCGCGACGTGCTCATATCCGTCGCGGCGTCGTTCATGATCATTACATTTCTTTACCAGCCAGTCCGCGTGGAAGGCACTTCCATGCAGCCCCAGCTGCGCGACCAGGATCGGCTCTTCATCAACAAGTTTGTCTATCGCTTCGAAAACATCTCCCGCGGAGATATTGTTGTCTTCCACTATCCTCGCGATCCGGAAAAGAGCTACATCAAGCGTGTCATTGCGCTTCCTGGCGACTCGCTGCGGATTGACGGCGGCCGGGTCTACGTGAACGGCGAGCGTGTTGACGAGGACTACATACCGCGTGCCTATCGCGACGTCCGCTCGATGCCGGAAATGGTCATTCCTCAGGGGCAGTATTTCGTGATGGGCGACCATCGCTCTATTTCCAGCGATAGCCGCGACTTCGGTCCGGTCAACCGCGATCTCATCTACGGCAAAGCGGCGTTTGTTTACTGGCCGGCGGATGACCTTGGCGTGGTTCACTAGAACCTGGACCAGTCGAATTTCAAGCAGCGCTGAAGTAGGCCCCCACCCCCTGTAGAATGTTAGATATATAAGAAATACTTGAAGTCACTTCTTGATAAACACGGACCAGTTCTGATGGATTACTCCCGTGACAGTGCACGAAAATCGTGTACACTATTTTCGTGAAAAACATCACTCTAAGCGCCGACGAACACCTCATTGAGGAGGCTCGCAACAAGGCAAGGGCTCAACACACTACTCTGAATGCGGCATTTCGGGAATGGCTGCTTCAATTCACCGCACAGCCCGGGAGCGGTACGGAGTACCACGACCTTATGCGGCGTCTGCGCCATGTCAAGGCAGGCCGTCATTTTTCCCGGGACGAGATGAATGAGCGCTAGGTTTTTCCTGGATACGAACGTCTTTGTATATTCGTTCGACACCGTAAATTCGAAGAAATGCCGGGAGGCGGAAGATTTAATTGCTGAGGCTGTGAAGTCTCGGCAAGGTGTCGTCAGCTATCAGGTCGTACAAGAATTTTTCCATTTGGCCCTGCGACGATTTGCGTCTCCGATGACGGTTGTCGAAGCCGAACAATATCTGGACACAGTATTCCGTCCATTGCTGACCGTTCACTCTTCCCGGGTTTTGTATACACAAGCGCTTCATGTGCAGGACCGTTATCGCCTCGCCTGGTATGACTCTCTCATAGTCGCGTCAGCGATCGAGGCTGGCTGCGTCATCCTCTATAGCGAAGACCTGCAGGATGGACAGAGGTTTGACACGTTGCAGGTGAAGAATCCGTTTGTGTAGAGCAAGCGGGATGACTGCAAAGGGCAGCGGCGATCCCCACCCTTCGCAAAGTGCACGAAAGAATGGGCACCTGGCATATCCCGCAACCCCGTTTTTGACGTACCGACTGAGACCGTCACCCTACTCACACCGCAATGCAGTCATGGGGTCAACCGAGGACGCTCTGCGAGACGGAACCAGGCAGGCCAGTGCGGCCACGGTGAGAATCACGAGAGAGGCGCCCAGAACCAGCAGCGGATCGTGCGCGGCGTTCTCCACCCAGCGGGAGATCAGCCGGTTAAGGCCAAAACTGAGCGCCAGGCCCACAAGCAGTCCGGACCCGACACTCACTCCAGCCGACGCCAATACAATCCGCAAAACGTCCTTCTTCTGTGCGCCCAGAGCCA
>DATAQX010000028.1:0-8346 GCA_036264455.1 Silvibacterium sp.
GCGCGGTTGGGTCTTAAGCATGAGTCCTCCAGAACTCTCCAGCTTACCGCGTTTCCCGCCGAGAAAGCAGCCATGCACGAACGGAGAACGATCGCACGAAAGTGCGCCGAACACGCCGCCGGCTTCTTTGACGCACACAGCCAGCATTTGATATAACCACAGAGGACGCAGTATCCCCGCCCACCCACTCCTCAGTAGCTCAATGGCAGAGCATTCGGCTGTTAACCGAAGGGTTGTAGGTTCGAGTCCTACCTGAGGAGCCAATCTCGCCCGATTCACTGCGTCTTGGCCGCAAGCCGGCATAACAGCCAACGTCCCGGCTCTTTTGGAATCGTGCTTTATCGTCCAGCGTCAGTACGAACGTGAGAGCGATCAAAGGTCCGACTCCCTTCACTTGCTGAAGGAGTGCGGTTTCCGGGTAATCCTCCCGGGTGATCTGCTCCACTTTCCGATCCATTTCCTTGATCTTTTCTGTCAAGGAAACTACTTGTCCCATCAGCGGCTCAAGCACTCGCTGTAATTCAACGGGGAGTGACTTCGTCTGCTCAGTCCCCATCTGGTCGGTATCGCATACCGGCAGTCGCTCGCCGAGCGATTTAGCCAGTCCTCGTGCGGTGTTGACCAGGCTGGTGCGAGCTTCCACCAGTGCAGCTCGCACCCGGATGACCATCAGATCTCCCTGTGCCTTCCTGCTGCGATGCTGAATCGGCCTCAGCAATTTTGGATCAACACGCGCCAGTCGCGCCAGTGTCTGTGCATCCAGGCGATCATCTTTTCGGCTGCTGGCGCTGATCAACTTCACCTGTCTTGGATTCGCAACGATGACTCATGACCGAATCCATGGAGCAACCGGCTCACCCACGGTGAATGAGTCCCTACTTCAACAGCGACCCTGCAGCACGGCATCGAACCGAAAGCCTTGTTGATGCTCGCCTTCGTTGTTCCAACACGGCTTTCTTCGATAATTACTCCCTTACTGTCCAATACGCAGTAGCAGCTATTCTTATCCCCCAGGTCCACGCCGATGGTCATCGACCTCGTGTGGCCTGCCTTCGCTACCTGCTTCAGACTCCGCTGAGAACTGCTACCCTTCCTCATGGCCGGTCTCCTTCTGCACTTCGAGTGCGTTTTCCTTGGGAGCTTATCGCATCCCGCCGGAGCCCGGCCCTCTCATACCATCTAACGACAGTCGCCTATCCGGCAGTTACTACTCAACACACGGCTGAAGCGTAAATATTTTGTGAAAATCGGGTACCCCGGCAAGATGCAACCTTTCGATTCTATCTGCCGTTCTGAGAGACGCAGGATAATTAGGGTTTGTCGCGTTGGCGCTGGCGTAGAGGCAGGAAATCCGGGTCTGCGTGCTGCCAGGCCTGCTCGACCTGGCGTTCGGCTTTGGCCGCGCCAGCCGAGTCGCCCAATTGACGAAGTGCCCTGCCCAGCTGCAGTGCAGCCAGCGGGATATAGGGTGAGTCGGGCACCAGCGCGCGATGTTCGAGGACACTGCGGAATTCGGTCGCTGCCTTGTCAGGGTGTCTGGCATCTTGATACGCAAGGCCGCGATAGTAGGCCGGGGCCAGACCCAGGGCGCTGCATGCGTCATAAGGCCGGACTAGTTCGAGTGCCTGGATTGCCGCTTGAGGATCGTGCTTTTGTAGCTGGATCGCGGCTTGTACCGATGGCATCGCGGCATCATTGAGAATCGTGTCGAGCGGAGCTTGTGCGGCGGCTTTTGCCACCTCTGATTCTGCGAGCGCGGTGTCGCCGCTACGACTCAGCGCCAGGGCCGCCGAGGCTTGGATGTTGACATTGTTAGGCGCGAGCCGCAGCGCGTCGAGAGCCAGCGTATGCGCCTCGCGCGGATAGCCGAAGTCAACTTCCAGAGTGGCTTCGTCCACATCGACCGTTGCCGCCAGCTCGGAGAATCCCTGGGCCAGGGCCAACCGGCGGGCCTGAGCGAATAACTTTCTTCCTGCCTTGAGCTTTCCTTGATACATCGAGACCCATGCCACGTCATCCAGCAGCTCGCTCTCCGCCGCATTCCCGCGCGACCATCGGATCTCTTCTTGCATCGCGACGTCATCGTTCTGTAGAAATGCGAGCAGGAAACAGGATGCATGGAGCATGGCGCTGTCGCCTTTCCGGCCCTGCGGATTGCTGCAGAGGGTGTGCAGTTGCGCCTGTTGGCCGGTCTCGAGGTACACGCGTGCAAGTACCGCCTGGGACAGAGAGGACGCTTGATCGAGCTGCACAGCTGTGCGCGCGACGCTCGCGGCTTTCTCCGGTTCGCCGAGGTCGAGATATTCAATCGCGAGATTGTTGTACGGCGAGGAGTCGCGGGGATAGAGCGAGCGCCACAGCTCGTAGGCCTCGATCGTTCGCAGGCTCTGTCCTGAAATCGAGTAGTAGTGCGCCGCGATATAGAGTCGTTCTCGGTCGGTGGTGTGTTCCCGCAGCTCGAACGCTTTCTTGAAGTAATCGGCGCTCTGAGTCAGCTCGGCGGCATTGGAGTAAATAGTGCCGAGGCGTGCGTAGGCCAATGCAAACTGAGGGTCGAGGTCGACCGCCAGTTTGTAATCCTGTATGGCCTCAAACTCTTGGCCATTGTCTCGCTTCTCCTCGCCGAGTGTGAAGGCCCTGAGCGCCGCCAGCGACGAGGTAGTGGCCTGAGCAAGTGGCACGTTGAACCCCTGCAGGGAAGCGCCCGATTCACCAAGGCTCTTACGCAATTGATTAGTCGCCTGGTCAAGGGCCGCAAGCACGGTCTCGCGGCTCTCAGCTTTGGCTGAATGGCTGGTCAGCAAGTTGCCGTTTGTGCAACTCCGCGCGGTCGTTGTTACCTCGTATCCTGGTGGCCGTACCATGATGGCCCCGGTGATCAATACCTTGCTGCCAAGGGAGGTACAGCTCTTCAGCAGTTGCCGGAGCGGCGCCGAGGCTGGCTCAGGAACCAGCCTAAGGAAGCTCTCTTCGGGTATCAGGTTGAGGTAGGGTGATTCCTCCAGTTTGACTCGGAAGGCATGGCCTAGCCCGTTGTACGAGTCATCGCCGGAATCGTTGGCGAAGCCGCCCAGCACGACCTCGTCCAAAGCGCCGGCCAACGGTCTGCGCCAGTGTTGATAAAACGAAAGTGCACCAGCTGCGACCGCGAACAAGATGAAAAGAGAGAGACTCGCGGCCCAGATATAACGCCGGCGGCTAAGGCTTTCCGGCTCTTGCAGATTGGGGAACTCCGAGCCGTCCGTCGTGGCGCTGCCGGGTGCGACAGCGTCGCTGGTGGCGGCCAATGAGGCAGAGTTGAAAATGCGTTCGACTCTGCCGTTTAACCTGTAGCCGCGCCGCCTTATGGTCTCGACATGCTGCGCCGCGCCCGCTTTTTCTCCTAGCGCTTCGCGCAACTTGGCGGCGGCGACGTGGAGACCATTGTCCAGTTCCCCGAAAATCCTGTCGCCCCACAGCCGATTGAGCAATGTTTCTTTGGACACCACCTCGCCCGGCGATTCGAGCAAGACAAGCAGAAGCTGGAAGGGTAGCTCCTCGATTTTTATCCGCTTTTCGTCGCGCAGCAGCAGGCCCTTTCGGGTCCATACCTCAAACCGGCCGAACCGATAGCCATCGCATGCGGATTGGAGCATTTCGGACGAAATAGCGTTTTTAGAATATCAAAATGCGAATTCCCACTTCTGCCTCTGTAGATTAGGGACCTGCTGAGCTCTACCAGGATTGGGTCATCGCTTGTAAGTAGCTGAAATTAAATAGGTTAATGGTTAAGAATTCCTTAAGCATAAGTTGTGTTGACTTTATTGCGACAAAACGTTTTTCTGGCTTCAGTTCTGCTTTTCGTCACCGGGCACAAGCTCATGATGTCCAGCCCCACTTTCCCTCCCTCGATTTCGGTAGGTGCAACGTTACAGTGTTTTCGCTATTGCTCATCCCCCATTGCTCAGTCGATCGAAATGAGTTGCGCTTGGTTTTTTTACAGCTTTGCAGTCTTTCCACGGAGACCCGAAGTGAAATATTCAAAATCCTCCATTTTTCCCCTGCTCAGCCCCGGGGCCGTAGAGGCGTCTGTGCGGAGCGTTTCGCGCCAGGAGCAAGCCATGGCGCCGAGGACAGCATGCTTTCTTCGCATCTGCCTGAGCGGCCGTGGAACGCATGGTCAGGGCTTAGTTCTCTCCCGGCCGCCGGGATAACCGTTCGTGCTGGCTCTCCAGCAGACGCGCGCCCGGTCCCTGTAGCTCCTGTACGTAAAGCCTCGATCTACATCGCTTCAAGGTGCCCGCTCCCATCTCCATGCACCGCTGACTGTTTAATCTCTGCTGAGGATCAACAACGTGAAACTTACTCCATTTAGTGTGCGGTTCCTTCGTCTTTGCCTGGGGATGACGCTTTTTGCTGCTTCTGCCCTAGCGCAATCCAGCGCTCCGTCTTCCCAAACGGTTCCTGCGGCTTCAGCCCCGCTCGATCGCGTACGCGGGCCTGTGACTGATGAGCGCACTCCATTAAAGGGGCAGACGCGTCCGATGCCTCGCGGGGCAGTGGATCTCGGCGAGGTGCCGGCTTCCATGTCCACCGGGCGTATGGTGTTGTGGCTCCGCCGAAGCGCCGAGCAGCAGGCTCAGCTCAGCCAATTCCTCAGCCAGGCACAGAACCCTGCCGCGGCGAGTTATCGCCACTGGATGACGCCAGCGAGTTATGGCGCGGCCTATGGAATCTCGGACCACGATCTGGCGGCCGTGCAGCAGTGGCTGGAAACGAACGGGCTCAAGGTGGATCGGGTCTCGGCGGCGCGCAATGCCATTCTGTTCTCCGGCACCGCGGGATCGCTTGCGAGTGCCTTTCACACAAGCATCCACAGCTACGCCGTTGGCCAGCAAACGCATTTCGCCAACGCCGCGGACCCTGAAATCCCGACCGCGCTCGCCCCGGTCATCGCCGGCGTTTCACCCATGAACGACTTCCACCCCAAGCCCATGCATGTGCTTGGCAAGTCCGCTCGTTACGATGCTGCCTCGGGCCATCTGCAGCCGGCTATTACTGCCAGCACCCCGTATGGTTACAACTTCTATGTCACCCCGGCTGATGCGTCGATTATCTACGATACTCCCAACCAGACCTTCAACCCAGCGGCGACGCAAACGTTCGACGGAACAGGGGTGACGATCGGTATTCTGGGCTACTCGGCACTCGCGATGGCCGATGTGCAAAACTTCCGCACAGCCTTTCTGCCTGCAAGTGCGGCCAGCAACCTGCCGCAGCAGATTCTCGACGGAGGCCCGGATCCGGGCGTTCTGGATGGAAACGACGCTGTCGAGTCTCTCCTCGACGTCGAAGTCGCAGGCGGTCTTGCGCCGGGTGCAGGGATCAACTACTACTACGCTGCTTCGAGCGACCTGTCCGATGGCCTCATCCTGGCTGGTCTTCGCGCGCTCGAAGATAATAAGATCAACATCCTGAGCGCAAGCTACGGCGAGTGCGAGCAGGATCTGGGAGCCGGCGGCAACCTTGCCTGGTCCGAGTTGTGGCAGCAGGCAGCGGCACAGGGAATCACCGTAACAGTATCCACCGGCGACTCCGGCTCAGCCTCGTGCGATGGAGACACCTCGGTGACGCCAGTTCAGGCCACGCGCGGGCTTTCCGTCAGTGGACTCGCCTCAACCCCTTACAACATTGCAGTGGGCGGTACAGATTTTTACTCGCTCGCCAACAACTTCAGTACTTACGTCAATACCGCAACCTCGGGGAATTATCCCTACTACGCGACCGCGCTCGGCTATATCCCTGAGAACCCCTGGAACGACTCCTCGACGGTGGTGGGGAACAGCTTTACCGAGAACTCGCCCGCGTACAATGACGTCGGGGAGACCGATATTATCGGGGGTGGCGGCGGACTCAGCAGCCAAGCCGTATGCCCGGGATCGATCGATGGCGACGGCGGCTGCTCGCAGAGCCTGACCGGCTATCTCCAGCCCGCATTCCAGACAGGTTTCCAGGCGATAAATCCCGTTCGCTCCATCCCGGATGTGGCCCTGCTTTCTGGCAATGGATTCTATGGCGCTGGGTGGGTCTTCTGTTCCGACTCGACCACCGACGAGGCCGGCGGCGTCTATACCGACTGCCAGGTAGACTCCAATGGCCACCTCATCAACGATCAGAATGTCGGGGTGATCGGTGGCACCTCGGCCGCGGCTCCTGCTTTTGCCGGTATGCTTGCCATGATCTCGCAGTCGCAGGGCGGTGCTCGCCTGGGACAGGCCGATGCAGTTCTCTACAACCTGGCGCAGGACTACAATCCCAATCCAAGCAGCCCAGGCAAGTACCAGCGATCCTTTCACGACATTGCGATCGGCAACAATTCGGTCTACTGCGCGAGTGGCTCGCAGGACTGCGGCACCAACAACTTCCTAGAGGGCTACAATGCAACGCCAAGCTATGACATGGCCTCAGGTCTCGGCAGCATCGACCTTTCGCAGCTCATAAGCTTGTGGACGGCGACCAGCTTTGTCAGCACAAGCAACACCCTCGCGGCCGGTACTTCGACCGGACCGCTCTCTACTGCGGCTATCAGCGCGGTGCACGGTACGCCGCTTTCCTTCGCGACCACAGTGACACCCAGCGACGCAACGGGACAGTTCAGCCTGCTCTCCACTAACACAGCGACCGCCGCGAGTTATTCAGACTTTGGAGCGCTGGGCAGCGATGGCACCGGCACTCTGGTCACCAACGACCTGCCCGGTGGCACATATACGGTCTATACATACTATGCAGGCGACACCAGCCATACCGGCAGCCAATCCTCGAACAGCATCAGCATCACTATCAGCCCTGAGCCCAGCACCACCACGCTCTCCTTTGGTGCGTATGACCCGACCACCGGTATCGTAAGTGAGGGAGTCAGCACCCTGCCGTACGGCGTCGGCGCTTTCATTAGCGCGCAGCCATTTGGCAACAGCTCGACGGTCGATTGGACCGGAACCCTGATCACCGACGGCGTCGCTACCGGCAGCGTGACCTTCACCTCCAACGGAACAACGCAGTCAGCTGCGATCAACAGCCTTGGAGTCGCGCAGATCTCAGCCAGCTCGTTCCCGCCGGGAAGCTACACCTACCAGGCGAGCTACCCTGGTGACGCGAGCTTTGCGCCGAGCACCAGCACGGTCCAGACGCTGACAATCACCAAGGCACCTACCTCTTTCACCCTGCAACCCAACGCAACCGCCGTGAATCCGGTCGGACAGCTGTTTTTGACGGCAATTCTGCAGACCAAAAGCATTGCGCTTTATCCCAGCGGGAATGTTTCGGCGATCGTCAATGGTCACACCTATCCTCCACTCACTGGTTCCCAAGGACAGTCGAATGGGGTTGACGCGACTGCTTTCACCTTTACGATCCCAGCTTCGGATATGGCAGCGGGTTCCAATACGATCAGCGTCAGCTATGGTGGCGACACGAACTATCAGGCTACAAACGCCAGCGTCAGCGTAACTCTCGCCGGCGTGACGGGCAGCTATAGCCTGAGCGGACCCACCCAACCGCTGGTCGTCGAGGCATCACAGCAGAGTTCGACCACCATCTCGGTTGTGCCGTCGAACGGTTTTACCGGGCAGGTAAACATGGCCTGCACTGTAAGCGCTGCCCCGGCAGGGCATACGCCCATCTGCCAGGCGGCTGCTGCCACTGTATACGGAAACTTTACCGCGAGTTCGGTTGTTACGGTCGCCTCCTATGCCGACACACCGGCCGGCAACTATACCATCACTGTCACCGGAACGAATGGTCAGCAGAGCCAGTCCGTGCAGATACCACTGCAGGTGACCGCAGGCCCCGGCTTCACACTCGCGGCCGGTACCAGCTCACTTTCGATCGCCGCGCCCGGGCAGGCGGCAACGGACACTCTCTCCATATCTCCAACCCAAACCTTCACAGGAACCGTTGTGCTCAGCTGCACCGTTGCGCCCGTGCCAACTTCCGGCAAGGCGCCTGCCTGCACCCTGCCGGGCAGCGTCGTGTTTGGATCGAGCACGGCGACCGCCACGCTCCAGGTGACCAGTGACAGCACGACACCGCCGGGATCCTACAGCGTCGCTGTCACAGCGGTTTCCGGTGTCATACAACAGACACTGACCGTTCCCCTCACCATCCAGCAACTACCTGCATCGCCCACCTTCGGACTGTCGGCGGCCAACAGCACAATGTCGGTCGCAACTGCAGGGCAGTCTGTAACCGACACGCTGACGATCCGCCCCGCCGGCGGGTTTACAGGCACGGTCCAGCTGAGTTGCGCCGTCTCCGAGGGCGCACCCTCCAGTGCTGCCGGTGCCCCCCCTACATGTGCCGTGCCTGCAA
>DATAQX010000070.1:0-3517 GCA_036264455.1 Silvibacterium sp.
CTGTAGAGCGATAGGGAAGGCGGCCGGTGATTGCCAGCTTTGCGATACCGTGGACCATTGACCATGCGAGAAGCGCATAGGAGCCCGGATCGCCGGATGCGAGGAGCTTTTTCTTCTGACAGTCTTCGACCAGACTGACCAGCGTAGAGAAAGCCTGCTTTGCCGCCAGGGCCGCGTTCGGATGCTGGTGCTCGGAAAACGGAGCGTCAAACATCACCGTGAAGTGTTCGGGCCTGCGCAGGGCAAAGCGGACATAGGCAAGTCCAGCCTGCTTCAATCGGTTCAGGGCGCCGGCCTGCTCCCTCGTCGCCGCAATCATTGCCTCCGTCAATTCCTGATACCCCTCGGTCGCGACCGCGGCGATCATTTCCTCTTTGTTGCGAAAGTGCCGATAGGGCGCATTGTGCGAGACGCCTGCGCGACGGGCCACTTCACGAAGCGTGAAAGCGGTTGGTCCGACTTCCCGGATCAGTTGCATCGCGGAGTGAAGCAGAGCCGCTCGTAAGTTGCCGTGATGGTAGGGCTTGGGTGAGGTCATGTGAATGTAACTCGATTATGGCCTGGGTGTTGACAGCAGCAACACTTAAGCGATCCTACGCGATTTCCTCTCCGCCGATGTTGACAATGACAACATACGCGATCATTATGGCGGAAGTGGCTAATGTTGGCGCTGCCCACATTCACCGCGGAGGAGACATGCCATGATCGGAAGCATTGTTGCCAGATTTACTGCACTTCGCTATACCGCCGCGCACCTGAAGAAAGACCCATTTGCCGCAATACTGCTGTTCAGCGCGCTGGTCATGCTCGTCGCCGGTTTTGGATGGAATCCGGCTGACGAAGACGATCCTGCCGGGGAAACCAGCCGGGCTGCGATCGACCACTTCTGGGCCGTCTATCACGGCAATGATTACAATGCGATTGCTCAGGTGCAGACGCAACTGCAACGTGCCATTCAGAATGACCCGGACAACCCGACGCTTTATGCGTTACTCGGCGCAGCACATTTCTGGCATATTGGCGAGGCCGCGCGCGATCCAGATCCGCGCGACCCTGCGCTGATAAAGGATATGCCCGAGGCTGTCAGCTTCTTCGGCAAGGCTCTCGATCTCGACTATTACAGCAAACACCCCATCGGCTATATCAACGACGACCATTTACCGGGGTATCTGGGAATCACCACCGTGCACCTGGGCCAGATAATGAACGATCCTGAGGTGATTGCGAAGGGCGATCAGACGCTCGATTTCGCAGCGTACCAATTTCCCGAGTTCAACAATTTCAATCGCTGGGCCGCACACAATACCGACGCAAAGGACAGTCCGGCGTATCAGAAGGCTCTTGATTCGCTGTGGGAGGGGATCGACAGCTGCATTGGCGGGACGGTGGATCGTACGAATCCGGATCTGAAACCGTATCTTTCTCTTATCACTTCTGTCGGACGGAAGAAAGCGTGCTGGTGGGGAAATGAGATTGCTCCCTACAGCTATGAAGGGTACATGCTGAACCTGGGCAACGGGCTGGTGAAGGCAGGGGAGGTGGATGCCGCCCGAGTGGTCTACAACAATGCCAGGTATGCGGCGAATTATTCGAGCTGGCCATACCGGTATGTTTTGGAGTCCATTGCGTCTTCGGATCTTGACGCT
The DNA here is from genome assembly GCA_036264455.1 of Silvibacterium sp. Classification (GTDB taxonomy): domain Bacteria; phylum Acidobacteriota; class Terriglobia; order Terriglobales; family Acidobacteriaceae; genus Silvibacterium. The sequence continues at coordinate 1,647 of DATAQX010000070.1, forward strand.
CGCGCCGCACTGTATGAGGACGGTAATCCTTACAACGATCCGCCACTCGGTGTTCCAAACCGAGGTTGTTCCTACTGCCATGCGGAGGTTCCGGAGAAAAGGAATCGGTAGCTGACCTCGTTGTTTCAAGTTCGGACGGGAAGTGGATTGCACAGTGCGTAGCGGCGCTCTTGCGACGAGCCAGAACGCTCTATAAATGCCGCGTCTGAGCTTGTTCGATGGCGCGGACCAGAGCTGAAAGGCGAACGGGGTCTACATCGCTGATGGCGATGACTTCCAGATCATCTGTAGCGAAGCTGGTTACATGAAATCCGGAACGCTCCATCTGGGCCGGCATCGGCGCGGCGTCCTGTTTTTGGCGGACTAAAACAGAGACGCGATGGCGGCCGATGCTGTAGAGAAGCTGCGCCACCGGCCTGTTGTGCAGATAGGTGAGATTCGCGCCGTCGAGCTTTGTATCGTCGGGCAGATTCTCCGGCAGGTTGAAGCTGAAGGGGAGCTTTCCCTGGAACCAGGGCTTTACCGTGTGACGGTCGGAAGAGATCACCTGCGGCGGCTGATTTGCGGCGAGCGCGGCGATGTGCAGATCGCTCACCTCATTGACCAGCGCCGCTGTCTGGAGGGAAGCGATTTCGGAGCGTTGCGTACGTCGCTGCAGAAGTAACGAGCCCGCCACGAGGACCAGCAACATGGCGGCAATGGCCCAGACGGAGAGAGTCCGATTTGTGAAGCGGGATGACGGCATGTTGCTGCGCGTGTCCGGTGCAGGCGCCGGAGTTTGACCGGACGCGAGACGCCGCAGACGTTCCTGCAGATGAGTGCCCGCGGCGTATCGCTGACCGGATCTTGCGACAGCCGTTTTGAGCAGCGCCTGAGAGAGCGCGCTGGAGGTGCAGGCGGGGCAGCGATCGAGATGCTCCTTCGCCGCGGCGACCTGGTCGACGGTGAGCTCCTGATCGATGAGGGCGTTGAGCGTTGCGGAAGAAAGATGGGCGGTCATGCGCGGAACTCCCGGTTCAGCGGGGTATCGGGCTGGAGCGATTGGCGCAGGTGGGCGCGCGCACGAGCGATGCGAGACATGACGGTGCCGATGGGAATGTCGAGGATACCGGCAATCTCCTTGTACTTCATCTCTTCCACATCGCACAGCAAGATGACTTCGAGCAGCAGCGGCGGGAGTTTCTCCATCGCGCTCTCGAGTGCAGCGCGATCCGCCAGACGGGTCAGGCTTATCTCCGGAGTGAGGCGGTCGATGGCTGCGTCGGGATAGACCTCGGGACCGGACTCACTTTGCTCCTGCAACATCTCGTCGAGCGAGACGGTGCGCAGCGCGGCCAAGCCACTGCGCGAGGTGAGATAGGTGTTTCTGAGGATACGGAAGATCCAGGCTTTGAAGTTTGAGCCTTGCTCGAAGGAGTCGAAGCCGCGAAGGGCTTTGAGAAATGTTTCCTGCACCAAGTCCTCCGAGTCGACGGCATTCTGCGAGAGCCAGCGGGCCACGTTATAGAGCGAAGGAAGCAGTGGCATCGCCAGATCCTCAAACGTAGAGGGCCGGATATCCGCGGAAACTCCGGGATCAGGATCACGAACCGCGCGCTTCCATGGCAGCAAGGCCATCTAACCCGGACTTCCTTTCCCGGCTTCCGCTACAGATGAGAACTGAGTCTCGCAGCGTTTATTCGCAGGGCCGCGGAATAAATGTTTCAGCTGCCAGTTTGCATCCGTGGAGGATCACCCATGAAGGATATGCCAGATGTGAACCGCACGCTCGATGAACTGCCGAGCGATACACCCGCAAAACAACCCGAACCCGTGGCCAACGATGGAATCGACCGCCGCAACTTTCTGAGCTGCATGGCGTGGGCCGGCAC
>DATAQX010000093.1:0-3377 GCA_036264455.1 Silvibacterium sp.
ATCTACGCGCACCAGACGCTTGATGCTTTGCATGCCGCCGACGATCTGGCCGCCTGTAAATTCCAGAGGCGCCGTTTCCAGCCCTTCGACCTCGTGCTCCTCGGAGGCAAGCGGATCGCCACGTTGCACCGCGACTAATTCGACCAGCGCCTGACTTACCAGGCTGGACTTGCCCGAACCGGAAACGCCCGTCACTGTGGTGAAAACTCCCAGTGGAAACGCCACATCCAGATGGTTTAGGTTGTTGCGCGTCACTCCTTTCAGCTGCAGCCATCCCTGTGGCGCTCGCGGGGTTCGCGGATGGAGTCTCTGACTTCCGAACAGATAACGTCGTGTTTGCGACTGTTCTACCCGCTCTAGGCCGGCCGGCACGCCGCTGTATAGGATATGTCCGCCATGCTCTCCCGCAGCTGGCCCCACATCAATGATCCAATCTGCTCGACGAATCACATCGAGATCGTGCTCAACTACAAATAGCGAGTTGCCCGCAGCCCGCAACCGTTCGAATGCTGAAAGGAGCGCCTCCGTGTCCGCCGGATGCAGCCCGGCCGATGGTTCATCGAGTACGTAAACTACGCCAAACAAATTGGAGTGGACCTGGGTAGCCAATCGCAGGCGCTGCAGCTCTCCGGGCGAAAGCGTAGGCGTGCTGCGCTCTAGGGTGAGATAGCCCAACCCCAGATTGAGCAGTACGCCAAGACGCGCAGCCAGGTCCGCGGCAATACGCCGGACCACCATCATTTTCTCCGGATGCGCTGCGTTCATCTTCGCCGTCCCACTCGCGGCTCCGTCGGCAAATGGGCGCAGGATGCCGGCCAACTGTTTCAGCGGCAGTCGCGAAATATCGGCGATATCGAAGCCGGCGAATTTGACTGAAAGTGACTCCCTGCGCAGCCGTTTGCCGTGACACAGTGGACATTCTCCGCTCAGCATGTAGCGCGACACGCGCTTTTTCATCAGCGGGCTGTGGGTAGTCGCGAATGTATGAAAGACATAGCGCCTCGCGCTGGTGAAGGTGCCTTGATAACTGGGCTCCATCTTGCGTTTGAGCGCCTGCCGCACTTCCGCCGGTGAGAACCCGGCGTAGACGGGGACGACGGGCTGCTCATCGGTAAACAGGATCCAGTCACGGTCCTTCTTCGGAAGATCGCGCCACGGGCGGTCGACGTCATAGCCGAGCGTCGTCAGGATGTCGCGCTGGTTCTGTCCCTGCCACGCCGTTGGCCACGCGGCGATGGCGCGCTCCCGGATGGTCAGTGAAGGGTCTGGCACCATCGAACGTTCCGTTGCCTCATAGATTCGGCCAAGCCCGTGGCATTTCGGGCAGGCGCCTTCCGGGGTATTCGGCGAAAACGACTCAGCGTAAAGAATGGTCTGATGCGGCGGATACTCACCCGCGCGGGAATAGAGCATTCGGAAGAGGTTCGAAAGGGTCGTGACGCTACCGACCGATGAGCGCGTGGTCGGTGATCCGCGTTGTTGCTGCAGGGCCACGGCCGGCGGCAAACCGTCGATAGAGTCGACTTCCGGCACTGCCATTTGATGAAAAAGGCGCCTTGCATATGGAGAAACGGATTCGAGATAACGCCGCTGCGCCTCGGCATAGAGCGTGCCAAAGGCCAGTGACGATTTGCCGGAACCTGAAATTCCGGTAAACACGACTAGCGCATCCCGAGGAATCTCGACGTCTACATTCTTCAGGTTGTGCTCCCTGGCACCGCGCACCCGAACGAATCCGCGAACACTCGCTTCTTCAGGCTTAGGCAAAGAAGGATCGGCAATGATGGTCGTTGAATGTTTCATAGCAAACTGGCTTAGGAACTCTTAGATGCCGCGGGATCTTCGGGCCGGGATCGGGTTTTCGCGTTAAGGGGCGTTATTCGAGCGGGAAGGCATCCGGATAGTTTTCCGAGGTTTGTCGAAGACCGGCTTTACGCTGCGGCGTTCGGATCTATAGGCTTCCTCCGGTGCGATGAGGACCGGATTCCGCCGCTAGTTGTTCGACCATTGTTAGATGGATTACCGAAGTCGTCCTTCGTGGGCTTGAGTCCATATTGCAGTGACTCTGAATGCGTCTTGGACGGAGACCCCAGGCTGGAAGCTCATCAGAGTACAACGCTTCAGCCCCCATCGCCGTCATACAAAGGGCAATCACCTTTTGTTTAGCGAGGCAATATGAGTGTTGAGACAATGCAGGACCTTCTGATCGATGAGTTAAAGGACCTCTACTCCGCGGAAAAGCAAATTGTGAGAGCTCTCCCGAAGCTTGCGAAGGCGGCGACCTCGCCGGACCTTAAGCAAGCATTGACCAATCACTTGAAAGAGACAGAGGGACAGGTGACTCGGCTTGAGCAAATCGCGGAGATGGTGAGCAAGAAGCTCACCGGCAAAACATGTGTCGGAATGAAAGGGGTTCTCGAAGAGGGCTCAGAAGTGCTTGCGGACACGGACAAGGGAACCGTTCGGGACGCTGCGATGATTGCGGCTGCTCAAAGGGTGGAACACTATGAGATGGCTGGGTACGGGTCGGCGCGTGAGTTCGCAAAGATGCTTGGTCTCTCCGAAGTGGCTACGTTGCTGGACGAGACGCTAGAAGAGGAGAAGGCGGCTGATAAATTGCTGAGTGGCATTGCGAAGCAGGTAAATACTACAGCAAAACGTGAGGGTTAACTGATTTCTCAGATCGAATGTCTGTCGTAAGTGGCCACTGCTAAAAGCGGTGGCCACTTTTTTCCCCTCACGATGCCTTCTTCGGCCATGCAATGACACTGTTCTGCTCGATTAGGCATATCCTCGGGCCACCGGGCTGCCCTGCGAAGCATCGCCAACCACCTTCGATAGCTCCTGTGGCCGTGTCAATGGGAGACAGAGGCAGACTAAGTCGACGCTGGGACTGCTTTCATGGACCGCGGTCGATGAATTCGTCTTGCTCGGTCGGGGTAAAAGCATGACCGATGATGGACATCTAACACCGTCCCGCTAGCTGCAAAGCGCCAGTCATGTTGGTAGTGCTCATTGTGTGATAACCGCCCTGTCGGAGGACCAGTGCCCGGGTGGCCTGAACGCGTTCATCTCGAGATACCAGCAGAATCGCCTTGTACATGAACGAAGAGAGCAAACCGCTTTTGCGGATTGCAGGCAGGGGAGAAAGGTTGCTCGCCATCAAAATCGGCATTTAGTAGTGCAGCGGTCCGCCCAGGGTTCGCAGGAAGAGATGATCTCGACCGGCGAAGCAAAATGGCGATTGTGCAGAGGGTGGGCACCACTCGATCTCGGATTAGATCACATGTTATGGATTCGTGTGGGCAACGGTGACATGAAGGAGCGACTCCCAGTTAGTACCGGGTATGCATTCTCGAACGGACAACACGGTAAGG
>DATAQX010000119.1:0-4885 GCA_036264455.1 Silvibacterium sp.
GGTGTCGTCCACCTGCACGATCTCTGGGAAACCGAGCTGATCTGAATTCTGTCTCGCTGCGGACGAGATAAGGCCAGCCTAAAGCGCTTCCGCCTCTTCTACTGTAGCCGTCATCGGAATCAGGGAATCCACGTGGGTCAGCTTGAACAATTCCACGACGCGGAAATTTGTTCCCGCCGCAATCAGCTTATGTCCGCGCCTCTGAGCCGAAACGTAGTAATTGATAATCGCGCCCATGCCGGCCGAGTCCATGTAAGGAACAGCCGACAGGTCAAGGATGGTGACTGGAGGATTTTCTTTGTCCAGCTCCGCCTTCAGCGCGAAAAAATTTTGCAGGGTGAGCGCTCCGATAACGCGAACAATCCGGGTTCCGACTGCCTTGCCGGCGACCACTTCAACGGTAAGTATCTCTTGTTGCATAACGAATGAAGTGTAAGCACTCCTGATAGCTTCCAATATTACAGCAGCGTGAATACATCTCCGCGCGCGGTGCCTGTGGCCTTATCATGGGTCAACAGATCAGCTCCGCCGGAGGAAGTTTGCTTTACTGGCTCCTTTATCAAAAACTTTTCCCTTACTTCAGACCATTCCGCATCTTCCGGTATCTGACGTTCCGCACCGCATTCGCCACGCTCACAGCATTACTCATCGCCTTATTCGTGGGCCCCTACGTCATTCAAAAGCTCCGCGAGTTCCAGATAGGCCAGTACATCCGCGAAGAAGGCCCAAAGGAGCACCAGAAGAAGGCCGGCACTCCCACCATGGGCGGCGTTCTTATCTGCATCGCCGTTCTTTTGCCCACGCTCCTGTGGTCCGACTTGTCGAACCCCTTTGTCTGGATCGTTATCGGCTCCTCACTTGCTTTCGCAGCCATCGGCTTCGCCGACGACTACATCAAGGTAGTGCACCGACGCAATCTCGGACTCACTGCCCGGGCCAAGCTGGGTTATCAGGGCCTGGTCTCGGCGGCGATAGCAATTGCCCTCATTGCCTTGCAGAGCCAGGGCAGTTACTCCACCCAGCTCACGGTGCCATTCATCAAAAGCTTCCGTCCCCATCTCTTGCTGGGGTTTTTCACGCACATTCCACACGCCAGTCTTTTCGCTTTCCTTCCCTTTGTCATTTTCGTTGTGCTCGTCATCGTTTTCTCGAGTAATGCCGTCAACCTTACCGATGGTCTCGACGGCCTCGCCATTGGCTGCACCATCATCGCCGCCGGAGCCCTCACCGTACTCACCTACGTCAGTGGCCACGCCGTTTTTGCCGACTATCTCGAGCTCCAGCGCATGCCCCTTGTCGGCGAAGTCACCGTCTTCTGCGGAGCCATGGTCGGAGCCAGTATCGGCTTCCTCTGGTACAACGCGCACCCGGCTGAAGTCTTCATGGGCGACGTAGGCTCGCTTGCGCTCGGCGGCGCCATCGGAACGGTCTCCGTAGTCATTCGGCAGGAGCTGTTGCTACCACTGATAGGAGGAGTCTTCGTACTGGAGGCCGTCTCCGTCATTCTGCAGGTAGGCAGTTACAAGCTGCGCAAGAAGCGAATCTTCAAGATGGCTCCCCTGCACCACCACTTCGAGCTGATGGGGTGGTCCGAGTCCAAAGTCATCACCAGGTTCTGGATATTGGCCCTGCTCTTTGCGCTCTTAGCACTCACCACGCTTAAGCTGCGATAGGCGATTGCCCTCCATTCACGAAAGCGTTACAGTCTGAGTGTGAGGCTTAGCCGTCACCTTCGCGGATTTTTCTGCCTGCTCCTGGCTTGCCTGTGGATCACGACGGCGTCTTTGGCTGAGCACATCTCTGCGGAGTTTCCGCTGTGTCAGCCGGCACAATCACCCTGCTGCCCGCAACCCGCAAACAATACCAGCGAATCCTGTCCAGCCTGCCACATCTCTGTCACGGTTGCGGCAAAAGAGACCCGCGAACAGGAGCGGTTGAAATCCCTTCCGCAGGCCAGGAATGCGCTTAGCCGGCAGCCGAACCCGCCGGTCACCGTGTCCCGTCGTGAACTCACTCCCGGCCTCCATTACCGAACTACCGTCTTTGATCTCAAAGACGATCTCCGCGTTTAGAACATCTCCTTTTCCACGTTCCCCAAAAGCAGCGCGTCGAAAGTGCATCGCGCGCATGACTCTCATGCAGCTTTTTCAAAGGAGATCATCGTTATGAAACTCAAAGCACTCGTATTCGCATTTGCGGCAGTCCTCTTCCTTTCGCTGTCAGCTCGGGCTGCGACCCTCTCCACCTGTTGCGGGAATCCTGCCTGCTGTGACGGCGGCAGTTGCTGCAAATAACCGATAGCGCCAGCGCCCACATTCTTTTCCGTGCTCAGCTCGGGAGAGAATGTGGGCCATTCGGATTGTTTCGACTGATTCGAGGAGCGCTGTGTTTGCACTCTTAGCACTCACCACCCTCAAGCTGCGATAACCACAGCGTCAAACGTGCAACAATGGCCTGTCCGGCGGAAAGCAAGGGCGGCAGGACTGCGCCCATTTCCCGTCGGCTGCGGTCACCTTCTAAACTTGTGAGCATGGAACTCAAAGGCAAAAAAGTACTGGTCGTCGGGCTGGGCAAGTCCGGTCTCGCCGCTGCGCTCTTCCTGCGCCGCAGGGGCGCGCAGGTGACGGTCTCCGACGTCCGCAGCGCCGCAGCACTCGCCCACGATATTCCCGCGCTGCTCGACCAGGGCATCATGGTGGAAGCAGGTGGCCACGGCCTGCTCACCTTCCGCCGCCAGGACCTCATCGTTGTCAGCCCCGGCGTTCCTCTCGATACCCCCGAGCTTGTCCAGGTCCGCAACTTTGGCCTGCCCGTAATCGGGGAACTGGAGTTGGCCGCGCGCTTCCTCGCCGGCAAGACCATCGCTATCACCGGCTCGAACGGCAAGACCACGACCACCAGCCTCTGCGGAGAAATTCTCGCCGCCGCGCATCTCCACGTGCAGGTTGGCGGCAACATCGGCCTGCCGGTCATCGCCCTCGTGGATCAATCCCGTGAAGATGGCTGGTCGGTGCTTGAGGTATCCAGCTTCCAGCTCGAGACTACCTACCAGTTCCACCCGAATATTGCTGCGATCCTCAACGTCACGCCGGATCACCTTGATCGCCACGGCAACATGGAAAATTACGTCGCCGCCAAGGAGCGCATCTTCGCGAATCAGGGATCGGACGATGCTCTCATCCTCAATGCCGACGACGATGCCGCCTCGCGTGCGGCAGCCCGCGCAAAGTCGCAGGTCTTCTGGTTTAGCCGTACTCGAATCATTCGTCAGGGAGCCTTCGTTCGCGAGGGCGCCATCTATTTCCGCGCCTCTGAGCAGTCCGCGCCCGAGTTCATTCTGAAAGTTGGTTCCATCCCTCTCAAAGGTCAGCACAACGTCGAGAATGTCCTCGCCGCCATCTGTGCTGCCCGCCTCGCCGGAGTTGCCCCGGACGCCATCCGCGGCGCTGTCGAGCATTTTCACGCCGTCGAGCATCGCCTCGAATTTGTCGCCAGCCTCAACGGAGTCGACTACTACAACGATTCCAAGGCCACCAACGTCGATGCTGCGCTGAAGGCCATCGCCGCTTTCCCCTCTGGAATTCACCTCATCCTTGGCGGCAAAGACAAGAATTCCGATTACCGCCTCATGCGCCCACTCATTCAGGAGCGCGTGAAGGCCATCTACACCATTGGCGCTGCGGCTGAAAAAATCATTACGCACGTCGAGGGTTCGGCCCCCATCGTCAATGCCGGAACGTTGGACATCGCTGTCGCCAAAGCTGCTGAAGCAGCCCAGTCGGGCGAAATCGTTCTGCTCGCGCCTGCCTGTTCCAGCTTCGACCAGTTCCAGAACTATGAACAGCGCGGACAGGTCTTCAAAGATCTTGTCTTAGCCCGCCGAGGACTTCCCGAATGGCAAAACGCATAGGAGCCGAATGGCAAAGCGCGTAGGAGTGGACAAGTGGCTTTTCGGCGCCACTCTGGTGCTCGTCGTCATCGGTTTGCTAATGGTTTTCAGCGCCTCGGCGGTCATGGCCAAGGAGCGCTTCGGCTCGCCCTACGCATTTGTCATTCGCCAGTCGCTATGGGCTGTCTTCGGCCTCACCGCCATGACCATTCTCATGCAGGTCGACTACCGGCACTTTAACAAGCCGAATATCGTCTTTCCCGCCGTGGCCGTAACCACCCTGCTGTTGCTGGTCGCCTTCCTCATGCACGATTCGCACGCTACGCACCGCTGGATTCGTTTCGGTGTGCTCTCATTCCAGCCATCCGAGATCGCTAAACCCGCCCTCGTGCTCTTTCTCGCCTGGTTTCTGCAAAACCGCATGCACTCGATTGAGGATTTCCGCGGCACCATCCTGCCCGCCGCGCTGCCCAGTCTCATCTTCATCGCCCTTATCCTCAAAGAGCCCGATCTCGGCACCGCCCTCGTCTGCGCCGGAGTCACCGCGCTCATGCTCTATCTTGCCGGCATGAACATGCGCTATCTCGGATTCGCCGCTCTCGCCGCCGCGCCTGTCCTCTACTTCATGCTCTTTCGCGTCAAGTGGCGTCGCGATCGCATCCTCGCCTTCCTCAACCCCGAGTCCGATCCGCTCGGCAAAGGCTTTCACATCATTCAGTCGCTCATCGCCGTCGGAACAGGCGGCCTCCACGGTCTGGGCTACATGGACGGCCGCCAGAAACTCTTCTATCTGCCCGAGCCGCACACTGACTATATCTTCGCCAACATCGCCGAAGAGCTTGGCCTCATCGGAGCCATCGCCGTCGTCGGACTCTTCGTTGTTCTCGGCTATCGCGGCATGCGCGCCGCCATTTTGTCGAAGGACCCCTTCGCTCGCTTCCTGGCCTTCGGCATCACCGCCACGCTGCTCATCCAGGCCTTCTTCAACATCAGCGT
>DATAQX010000126.1:0-5050 GCA_036264455.1 Silvibacterium sp.
GACTCGAATGCAAAAACGCTTGCACAACAGGCCGGCAACAACGGCAACGAACCCTGGGTAGAAGTTGAGACGCATATGGGGCTGGGAGGACATGCGCCGGGCGAAAAATCCCCCATCCTGCTGCGCTCACGTGGCTCCGGCAGCGGCGGCGATGATCTTGTGGTGATCAACTCCTCGCGACAGCTGCGAACGCAGATCAGCCACACTCTCGCATCATCCCCTGATACACGCTCTTTATCTTCAGCGCGCGTGATTTCTAGCAACTTTGCTGCCAGCAATGCAGTCGCTGCTCTGTCGCTGCGGGTCAACCCAGACGCGCGTCAGGGCCTAGTGGTGTTAAGTTCCGGCAATGCGTCTCCGGAGATCACGGTACCGAGTACAGGAAACACTTTCTTCGTCAACACAACGGCAGACAATACCGGGACGACGACCGATCCCCCCGACAGCTTACGCTGCACGCAGGGATCGGCCGAGCGCTGCACTCTGCGGGATGCTATTACCTTTGTGAACAGCGACGCGACGGACAATATAACCGCCGGCCAGTCGGACACAATCATGCTTCCCTCCGGCACTTATAACCTGACGTGGCAGGCGGGAGCCGTCGACGCCAATGCGAATGCCCTGACCCATCTTGAGGTTCTCGGGCCTGTGACCATTATCGGAAGCACCGCCGGGAGCGGGACCATTATCAATGGCAACAATAACGATACGATCCTGACGATCAATCCCGGTCCGTTTGGATCGTTCAATCCCAGCGGAGCAAGTTACGTATTCGACATGGCAATGGAAAACGTGGTGCTCGAAAATGCCAGTAATCCGAACAACGTACTTAACAGCGTGCTTGCAAACAATGTTGGCGGCGCCCTGAACTGGGATGCCTTCGGAACGGGAAATCTGACGCTAACCAATACCACAGTTCAGAATTGCGTCGCCCTATGGGGGCCCGGTGGCGGCATTTGGATTGAGAACTCCGCGGGCGGAGGCACTGGAACCCTTACCATCAGCAACAGCAGCATCTCAAATAATTCCACGCCAGAATTGGGTGGTGGCATCGATGTAGCCTTCGCGCCTCCTGCGCTCGTCGTCACCAATACAACCTTTACCGGCAACAAGGCGCAGCCAAGCGTAAATCCAGGTGACAGCGGAGGCGATGGCTCGGGTGGCGGATTGTTCCTGGAAGGCCGCCAGCCTCCTCCAGCCACACCGCAAAGCACGCTGACTAACATGACAATCACTTCTAACGTCGCATCCAATGACAATGGCGGCGGTATTGCCACCTTCACCGGCATTGTTCTTAGCGGATCGATCATCAGCAACAATTCCAGCGGAGCCTCGGGAGGCGGCATTTGGAGCAACACCGCTGGCGACGGGTCTTCAACGACCATCACTAATTCGAATTTCCTGTCCAACTCAGCGACAACGTCAGGCGGCGCAATCGCGCTTGGCATCGAGTCTCCGTCCTCTGGAAACGCTTTGCAGGTTAGCCTGAGCCGCATCTTCGGCAATACTTCGACACACGGCGCAAGTGGCCTGGCAAATGGAATATCCGGCCAAGGGGCAGGGCAGGCTGTCGCGACCGATAACTGGTGGGGATGCAACACAGGCCCGACGACTTCAGGAGATGGTTGCGACCAAGCCACTCTCAATGATGCGACGGGTACCTTGACGACGGCCCCATTCGCCCAATTGGGTTTCAGCTCGAATATCACGACCATTCCGGTTGGCGGCAGCATGAATCTCACCGTCTCTCTGAACAAAGGCTCGGACGGCAACCCGATAACCGGTGCTTTTCCGGCTGTGGCGACAAACTATCCATATAACTTCGCCGTCACCGGAGTAACCGCAGATCCTGCGCTTACCACCGGGACATTCAACACCTCCGGCGTGGGTAGTGCGACCCTCACTCCTGTTACTCCTCCCGCCACTACCACCGGCAAAGTGACTGTAACCTTTGACAACCAGACGGACACCATTAACTTCACTGCCGAGGCTTCGACAGCGACCTCGCTGGCGATCACCGCGACTCCCAGCACGACGTTCCTGTATGGTCAGCCTGCGTCTTTCACCGTGCAGCTCACACCTGCCAGCGCAACGGGCATTACAACTGCCGACTTCCAGGTACTGATGGATGGTTCATCTTCCATTGGCGGAAGTTCTTTTGGGTTGGTGCTGATCAGCAACAACAACTATCAGATTTTTGGACCGTTCAACCTGCTGCCTCCGGGGGGCCATACCCTTAAAGTCAACTTCCTCGGGACCACAGACTTCAGCGCCAGCAATACGAGCGCCTCGTTGAGTGTTTCGCTGGGCACGGTGACCATCGGCGACACTGTCATGCCCACGAATCCCGTCCAGGGGCAGGGAGGAACGGTCACGGTGACCGTGGCGGCTGTCGGCAGCGGATTCCCATCCACAGGCTCCATTACCTATGCCTTCGACGGTGGAACACCACAGACCATAGCATTGACCTCAGGAGCAGCGTCGATATCGATTCCCACTCTCATCCAGACCGGGAACCAATCGCTTTCGCTCGCGTATAGCGGCGACACGAACTATGCAGCAGCTTCCACCACCGTATCGCTGACTATTTTCGGCAGATCGCAGACAACGATCGCAGCGATTACCTCAACCACGGCTACGATCGATGTCTTCGGCTTTGGATTTACGGCGCCGAGTGGTCAGCTGGCGTTTATGGACGTGACTTCCGGCACCCCTGTCGCGGCGCCGGTGACGCTCAATACTTCCACCGCGGCCACCTCTCTACTGCCGCAGGTGACTACCAGCACGGGCGCAAATACTCTTCCCGACTGGACCACGCTGGCGGATATCAATGGCGACGGGAAACTGGACCTGGTTACTTCGCTTTACCTCACCGATTCGGTAAGCGTGCAGCTGGGCAAGGGAGACGGCACTTTCCAGCCGGCGACAACCATCCTGATTGCCCCAGGCTTCGGTCCAGCTGAGAACCATCTGGTGAGTCTGCGAGGCAACGGCACACTGGATTTGGTCGTGGCCAGCTTCAATATCAATCAAATCGCCGTGCTCCTGGGTAATGGCAACGGGACGTTCGGAAGTCCCGTTTTTTACACCGTCGGTACGGCGACCAATGCTCCCACTTCACTGACCACCGGTGACTTCAATCATGACGGCGAGCTGGACGTTGCAGTCGCCAACACTTTCGACAATACCATCAGCGTCTTAATCGGAAACGGGACCGGCGCGTTGACGGTGCTGGGAGCGCCCATCCCCGTTGGCCATGAACCTCAAGCCATTCGCGCGGGTGATTTCAACGGTGACGGTTATTCTGACCTGGCCGTAGCAAATTACCGCGATGGAACCGTGACTACCCTTTTGAATAATCGGAATGGCACATTTACTGCGACCACGATCAGCGTGGGCAGCGGTGCGGGCTCAGGTCCGCAGGCACTGGCTATCAACGGCAGCGGCGCAACCCTATTGCTGGCCGTCGCAAACTACAAGGACAACACTGTCAGCGTTTTTCCCAGTAACGGTAGCGGCGCATTTGGACCACAAACAATCGTCACTGTTGATAAGGGGCCGGACGACGTGAATTTTGCCGATCTCAATGGGGATGGCCTTCCCGACCTCGTGGTGTCCAACTATACGAGTGGCACGGTCAGCCTAGTGTTGGAGAAGCTGGGTGGAGGTTATTCTGTACTTGGCCCGTTCAAAGTGGGAAATAACCCTTACTCGGCCGCAGTTGGCGACCTCGATCTCGATGGCACGCCCGATATCGTGGTATCCAACTGCTTCAGCAACGACACGGGAACACTGCTCAGTGGGACTCAGATTTCCGTACCGTACAGTGGACTTTCCCTGACCCCCGGAAATACGCTCAACGCTATGTACTCCCCGAACGGCGGCAGTAAGTATGGAGGAAGCACCTCTCGAAACGTCACTGCTCCATAGCAACAAATGAGGCACGCTAACGCCAGAGACGTTCCATCAGTGTTACGAAGGAAAAGGAGATTCAATCAGAGCCATGAAAAAGAATAAAAACGTGATGCACTCTCCTGCGGACCAGGACGCGACTCGATTGTCTTCCCCTGACACTGCGAATCAACCGGGGACACCCAGCCGACGCGAACTGATTGAGAGATACGGCAAGTATGCGATTGTAGCCGCTCCGCTGTTCATGTTTGTGTCGAAGGCCCGCGCCATTCACAGCGCGCCTTGACGGCCGATTCTATATTTGCGGCGGAAACATGATCTTCCACATCCTGGATGGGCCGTATTTCCGCAGCAAACGAAAAGGTCGTAAAACGGGCGCAAGACCACGGTAAATCCGGTGGCGATCGACCCATGCGTAGTCCTCTACAGTCGGCGCAAGGAAGCTCAATCGGTGGCGCCATCTCTGGCGCCCACTCCCCACGGTCTGCAGATAGAAACTAAATATCTCGAATTCGGAGCTGTCTCCCGCGCTTTTCGCGAATAGCCACTCGGTGGCTTGGTGCGCTCGCTCGGCTTCCATGGGTGATTCCGCAATTACAGTATCTATCCCTTCCGGCAGCTGCTGCGGGAATGTTTCGCGCACAATCTCGCAACCGATCAGTAGCACGCGCTCCAAGCCTTGCCGTCGCGCACTTTGCATCAATACCTCAGGACCGCGATGCCACGCCCTTCTCAAGGCACCTGCAACGTCGAGAATCCAGATCAATCTCGAAAACCCATGTTTTAATCCGTGGTGGCACAGGAACAGCACAAGGTCTTCCTCGGACATGACGCGCATTAACTCACTCCGAAATCTCCTCTGGCCAGCGCGGCTCCAGAGTCCTTCCACATCGAACAGGATGGATCGAGGCGATGCGACGCCGTAATGCAGCTCGACCATTACACCTTCGCGGAGAAACCTGCGGTGATAATCATCGGCCGCTGCCCGCGTAACAAAACCCATATCAAATAACAGGACCTCGGCGTTCTGAAAATCTTCGCGGCGCACCAATAAATCCAGGTCATTGCACGGCCGCATCATTGCATCTCCGTAAAGTGTCTCTGCCAGCACCGGGCCCTTTAACGGAAGAACCTCGAT
>DATAQX010000151.1:0-22414 GCA_036264455.1 Silvibacterium sp.
TGGAGCGATGGCGCAGTCTCGCTTTCAGCGCAGGCTGAGCTGGCAGGCAAGACCTATGCGGCGCAACTGGTGCCGAAGATACAGGATCTTCTGGCGACGCAGGGCTCCAGCCTCGAGGATTTGAAAGCCATCATCGTGGTCAATGGTCCCGGCAGTTTTACCGGCGTGCGTATTGGCGTCAGTTCAGCCAAGGCCCTTGCGGAAGCGTTGAGCCTGCCCTTACTGGCCGTCTCGCGGCTGGCAGTGCTCGCGCAGAAGGCGCGCGCGGATATGGCTGCGCTCGATGCGGGTCGGGGTGAATTTTACTTTCGAGAGCAAACCCAAGAAGCGCTGTTCACGCCGGAAGAAATCCGTAAGCGCCTGAATGGAACCCTCGCCGTGTGTGAAGAAAACGCGGCGCATGCCTTTCCCGCTGCCATGCTGGTCGATCCGCCCACTGCGGCCGATGCACTTGTCTACGCTGTGCCGCGATTGCTGGGGAAAGACTTCGATAATATCGTCACGCTCGACGGGAATTACGTGCGGCGTTCCGACGCCGAGCTTTTCGCGAAGCCGGGCGCTCGAACCCATCAGACTGCATCTGTAAAGGCCTGAATGATCGTCATTCGAACGATGACCGCCGACGATCTTGATCGGGTCCTGAGCATTGAAACTCCCACCCCGGAAGCTCCGCACTGGGATCGAACCGCATACGAGAGCTTCCTCAGGCCCCCCGACACTGAAGACGTTCGCCATGCGGCCTGGGTCGCCATGGACGCCGAGCAGCTGAAGGGTTTCGCCGCAGCCCGGCTGGTCTTCGATGTCTGCGAACTGGAGTCGATCCTGGTTGTCGAGAACGCCCGCAGGAAAGGCCTCGGCAAGGCCCTTATAAGCACGGTCTCAAACTGGGCACTCACCCACGGCGCCGTGAAGATCGAACTTGAAGTTCGGGCCGGCAACGAGAACGCCATCTGCTTTTATGAAAAGGCGGGTTTGCGCAGGGAAGGTTTGCGGAGCGGGTACTATCGACGTCCCGACGAGGACGCCGTTCTGATGGGAAAGACCCTGGAATGAATAACCTGGACGGTGGAAAATTTTGCTCAAAAAGCGATTGAAGGTCGTACCATCCCGGTGCTAGGTTTGAAGCGTCTGAGTGAAGAGGAGGTATCTCCGCATGGACATAGAAGCAAATGGGTCGCCGGATAGTGAAGTAATCCACCGGTTGGAAGCGCAACATCGTCACTATTCGGAACAATTAGAAATTCTTGTCCACAGGCCGTATCTGTCCGAGCAGGAACAGCTCGAGGAAATCCGGTTGAAAAAACTCAAGCTCTACGTGAAAGACCAATTGGTGGCACGACGAAGTAGCTATCACCAGGCGTACGTCGCCTGACGTTTTGGGTTCGCCCCACTCCTAAATTTTCTAATCCACCGCCCATTGGCTTCGCATTGGTATGCGGCTGAGATTCGTGCGCATTGCAGATATGTGAGCGGCGAAGAACCTATAATGGAGAGAGTTTCTTTGCTGCTCTCCACTTATGGTACGTGACGGATATCTTTACGCAGTAGCTCTGCTGGTTGTAGCCGTACTCCTGCACGTCTTCCTTGGCGGATGGGCGTGGTCTCTTGTGCCGGTTCTGCTGGCGGTGTTTTTTCTCTGGTTCTTCCGCGACCCCCATCGAGTGATCCCGCAGGGCCAGGGCCTGGTGGTTTCTCCGGCTGACGGCAAGGTAACAGAGGTGGTGCGCGTGACCACTCCGGAAGGCGAGACGTTGCACCTGAGTATCTTTCTGAACGTATTCAATGTGCATGTGAACCGGTCGCCAATCAGCGGGGTGTTGCGCGAGGTGCGTTACCGGAAAGGCGAGTTCCTGAATGCCATGAACCCTGTCTCCGCGGAGAAGAACGAGCAGAACCTCGCCGTGATAGAGGCCGACGAGGGATACACGGTCGCATTCAAGCAGATCGCCGGTCTGCTGGCGCGTCGCATTGTGTTCAACCCGTCGCCGGGTGCCCGGTTGGAACGTGGCCAGCGTATCGGCCTTATCAAATTCGGCTCGCGGGTCGATGTCCTCCTGCCCGGCAACGCGGAGTTGCATGTGAAGAAGGGCGACCACGTGAAGGGCGGCTCCAGCATACTGGCTAATATTCCTGATGCGGCCCCGATGCAGGTGCAGGACGAGCTGTTAGCGGAGACGCTGGTTTGAAAAACCCTGGCCAGGCACGTGGGAGCCGGCGGCGCCGGGGCATGTATATCCTGCCATCAGTATTTACTGCGGGTAACATCGCTGCCGGATATTACGCGATCACGCAGAGCCTGCAAGGCTCGATCCGGGAGCCGCATCACTTCGACTACGCGGCGCTGGCTATCGGTTTCGCCATTCCCTTCGACGCATTGGATGGCCGCATTGCGCGCATGACGAATACGACAAGCGACTTTGGCAAGGAGCTGGATTCGCTGGCCGACGTGATTACCTTTGGAGTGGCGCCCAGCATTCTCGCCTTCAGCTGGGGCTTTCACATGCTGCCCATGACCATGGACCCATGGGTTCGTGAGAGGCTGATTCAGTTGGGAGGCTTTGTCTGCTTTCTCTTTCTGATCTGCGGAGCCAGCCGCCTGGCGCGCTTCAATATCAGCAATGACCCGGTGCCGACAAACCCCGGAAGGCCTGGACGAAAGTACTTTGTCGGTATGCCCATCCCGGCAGCCGCCGGCGTGATCGCGGCGGTTGTGCATGGCTTCCAGGGACACCCTTTCAATGCCTGGACGGCGATACTCTGGCTGCTGCTGGTAGGCTTGGTCGGCTTTCTTATGGTGAGTACCTGGCGCTTCTGGAGCGGCAAAGAAATCAACCTGTCCAAGCGACATCCCGTCCGCTGGATCGTGCTGATGGCGCTGGTTATTTACTTGCTGGTCTTCTTTTCCCGCGTTGTTCTGCTGGTACTGGCTCTGGGCTATATGTTTTCGGGGATTGTGGCGCGCGCGGCGTATGCACGGCAGCGCCTTCGGAAGACTTCACAGGCCGACCCGCTGGCGTCTCCTACGAGTACAACGACTCTATGACGGAAAGATACAAGATTGTAATTGTCGGAGCCGCGTCTCTTCGCGGCAAAGAGCTGAACGAAGTGCTGGCGGACTCCATCTTCAGTGCCGCCGAGTTTGTCTTGATAGACGATGAGCCGGAGGTCGGCCAGCTTGAGTCGGCGGGCGACGAAGTGACGTTTATCCGCCGCATCGAGCGGGATTCGTTCGAGCAGGCAGATTTCGTCTTCTTCGCAGGCGCGCCGGGAATGACGCAAGAGTATTGGAAGACGGCGCTTGGCGCAGGCGCGAGCATCGTCGATCTCTCGTACGCACTTGAAGGACAGCCCGGGGTTCTGGTCCGGGCGCCCTGGCTCCTGGACCGAACGGCGGCTGCGCACAGCGAAGATCCCAACCTGAGCACGTCGGCTCTCATCCCGGCGCATCCGGTTGCCCTCGCTTTAGGTCTGCTGCTCGCGCGGTTGCAGGAACTGGGCGAAGTGCGCGTCGCCTCGGCAACCGTGCTCGAACCGGCATCCGAATACGGCCGCGCAGCTATGGACGAGTTGCACCAGCAGACAGTTGGATTGCTCAGCTTCCAGAGTCTGCCGAAGGATATTTACGACACCCAGGTCGCCTTCAATGCGGTTCCGTCGCTTGGCGAGTCGGCAAAGATCAATCTGGGCGAGAGCGAGGCTCGCATTCGGAGGCACTATGCGCTCCTCTCGGGCGGCCAGTTACCTGACGTCGGCATTCAGTTGCTGCATGCACCTGTGTTTCACGGCCAGAGTATTTCCCTCGCCATTGAACTCGATCAGCCGCAGCTGCTCGAACACGTGAAAGCGGCGCTTGGCGGCGAGCATATCGATGTCGTTCCCGGCGATGTTGATCCACCAAACAATCTGAGCAGCGCCGGCCAGAGCGATGTGATGGTGCGCGTGCGTACACAGAATGGCCTCGACGAGGCAACCAGTCGCTTCTGGATATGGGCTTCGCTCGATAACCTGAAGATTGCCTCGCTCAACGCGCTGGCTTGTGCGATTGAACTGCGCAGGCTGCGTCCGCAGGGGAAGGTTCAGTAAACGCGAGCAGGAAAGTCTGGGCTGCTGGGTCGAAAATCAATTGGCAGATTGACGGGCAGTTGCCCTGTCTAATACCGTTAGCCAAAAGAGGCGATGCAGAATTGCATCGCCTCTTCGGTTGTTGGACGGGATTTCGAAACGGGGATTTAGAAGATGATCTTCCCTCCCAGCTGCACAGTGCGGTTCGAACCTTGATTAAAGGCCCCGCTGAGGAAATTGGTTGCCCCCAGGAAAGCGCCGGGTGTGCCGAGGAACTGCCGGTTGAAGGTGTTAAAGACATTGAACTGCAGTTGCAGGTTTATACGTTCGGTGATCGGAGTGTTCTTGAAAATGCTCGAATCCAGATTGTTCCAGGATTGTCCGCGTAGTGTATTTCGGCCCACGCCAGGGAATGGATTGTTGAGTGCATTCGCTGACGCAATGTCATTGACAGCGTACGACGAAGGCGAATTTGGCTGACTTGCATTCGTCAGTATTGGCCGGCAACTGGTTACTCCCAGAACAAAAGTATTGAACAGGTCATCGCAGTAAGTTCCACCTGGTCCGTTGCCCTGAAGTCCCTGGAACGGAGTGAGTGGCTGACCGCTGTTGTACCCATACACGGTATTGATGGAGTAGCCGTTTGCCACCTTGGCAAGAAAACCATTGCCCTGGACGAAGTGCGGAGCCTGGTATGAAAAGCCGAATGCCACTACGTTGGGATAAGAGATACCGCTAACACCGCGCTCAGCCACATTGGTATTCAGAGGATTCTGCGCGAACTCCAGAGTGTTTCCTCCGGCTCCCGTGGGAAGAATCTCGCTGGTATTGTCGATGGTCCTGCTGTAGGTATACTGCAACGTTCCGGTCAGGCCGTGGAAGGCGCGCGTGGTGACGTTCGTCTGAAGGCTGTTATAGATCGAGAAGGCGGTGTTGGCTACTGCAGCCTGAAACGCCCCAGAATTGCAATTCAGAGTCTGAAATCCAGGAGCAGTTGAGTCCTGGCAAAGCGCACTTGGAGAAACGTAGGTGGGAAACGCCGAGGCCAGCGGTTCGAGCGTTGGATTTCCGTTCAGCGCCTGATAGAGGGCCGCCGTGTGATTGCCTACGTAGCGCACTTCGACCACCGCCGCGTTGCCGATTCCATACTGGATACCAAGGGAATACGTCTGAGTGTAGGGGTTGCGGAAGTCGCCCCAAAGAGGCGCTTCAACAAAGAAACGTGGATCTTGGCCGGTCTGTAGTGCCCCAAGGTTCTGCGCGCGTACAGTCGCGCCCGTGGTGCCGGTCGCCGGCAGGCACTGATATCCTCCGCCGCAAGTGATCCCGCCGGCAATCGATACCGGGGCTTGAATGGCCGCGTTGCTGTAGATGTTGTAGAAAGCCGGATCGAAATTGATGGCATATCCCCCACGAACAACAAGCCGCCCGTGATTTGGGTTCCACGCAAAGCCGATACGTGGCTGGTAGTTCTTCCAGCGGTTAGGAACTTTCTGGAAAGTGCGCACGGAGAGCGGAAGCGAGGTATCCCAGAACGGATTTGGCCCGGTTTCGCGGTCCACCGTTAAATTATGCAGCACATTCGCTGCCTGGCCGAAGAACTCCCAGCGCAAGCCCAGGTTGAGCGTGAGGTCCGGACGGATCTTCCAGTCATCCTGAAAGTAGAGAGAGACATCATTTTCCCTGAAGGGAGTTACCGGGTTGCCATTGGTCAAATTAAGAGAACCACTTCCCTGAAGGATGGAACTGAAATCCTGGAAGGTTAAGGAGCCGTTGTAATTGGGCAGATAGGTGCCGGGAGAATTCTGATACTCGAATGAGCCGCCCAGGGCAATGTTGTGATTGCCATGGCTCCAGTTCGCATTGTCCTGGATTTGGGTTATCTTGATGAATTTCTGTTGCGGCAAGTTGGTGGCATAACCGTAGTTAAAATCGGTGCCATCCGAAAAAGAAACAAACGTGGGGCATGCGGTGAAGTTGGTCGAGGTGCAATCGGGGACGCCGCCTCCCTCGAAGCCGCTCACCGCCTGCTGGAAGCTGTATCGCAACTGATTGATCCAGGCGGGCGAAAAGGTGTGTGTCCAGTCGGCGCCGATGGAGTGAGTTCTACCGGTTATATCAATGTATCCACCGGATGCGATGGCGGTCGGCGCATTCGCCAGCTGACCGGTTTGCTTTGCATTTTGATAATAATAACGGACGAAGAAGCGGTCTTTCGTCGTCGGCTCCCAGTCGACGCGTCCCAGCTGCTCTCCATCGTTGAACAGGGCAGGAACCGTTCTCGCTACACCCGCAAATTCTATCGGGGCGGAGGTGACTCCATCAGAAACCGGTTGCGTTATCACCGAGTTCCCTATTGGTGACGGATTGCCAACTTTGATCCCATACGGACCCTGGTTTACCAGCGAAGCTACAGCCGGGTTGTTAGGAAACGCCGCCTGCAACTGGGTCAAGCCCGTCGGCGTGGGTGTGACAGCGCCTTCCGAGGTTGAAACTGCGCCCCCCTCCCGCGTGCGGTCCCAATAGGTGCTCCAGAAAAACCACAGCTTATCCTTGAGGATAGGGCCGCCCAATGTGCCCCCGAATTTGTTATCGACAGTGCGAGGCACCGTGACCGGGGTGCATCCGTCGGAAGGGTTTTCCCCCGGAGCGCAGAATCCGAACAGCGAACTCTTCTGCCCGTTTTGAAGGGAGCTGCCCCAGGAGCCGGTGTAGTATTCGAAACCGCTGCCATGGAAGCTATTCGTGCCGGACTTTGTTATGTAGTTCACCACCGAGCCCATATTGCGGCCATATTGCGCTCCAAAGTTGTTGGTGATGATCTGAATTTCGGATATCGCGTCTGCGCTGCCGAAAAAGACCTGCGGGCCGCCTACGTTGTTGTCGTTGTTATCCTGTCCATCGATCTCGAAGTTGTTCGATCGGCCGCGCTGGCCATTGGCTGAGATGCCGACTCCATTTGAATTGCTGAAGCTTGCGTCATGCGTCTGCACAACACCGGGCGCGAGAAGAGCCAGGTTGTCGAAATTCGTATTCAGCGGCAGGCTCTGAATCGCAGCGGAATCGAAGGAAGTAGTGACCTGCGCCTGGCTTGTCTCCAGAATTGGCGCTGTTGACTCCACGGTGATCGACGTCGTTGCGGTGCCAATGGTCAGCCTTTGGACTCCCAGCTGGGTTGTGACCCCGGCAGTCACATGAATATTCCTGACAATGAACGGAGTAAAGTTTCCGCTTTCTACTCTCAATTCGTAAGTGCCGATGGGTAGATCGTGGAAGATGAATGAGCCGTCGGCTCCGCTCACTGTCTTGAATGTCGCATTGCTTGCGGTTTCAGCCGCGGTAATCGCGGCCTGCGGCACCACGGCGCCTTGCTGATCGCCAACCGTTCCCGCGATTGATCCCGTTGTGATGCCTTGTCCAACGGCATTCTGGCTCGCCAATATTGCGCCGGCTAAAATCGTGAGTAGTAGAACAGCATTCCATGCCGCTCGAATCGACCTCATTTACGTGCCTCCCCTGTCGTTACAAAAATCTCGCGGGTAGGGGAGTGCGCAAATCGAAAACCGGGATGCAATCGTCAATTCTCCGTTGCACTCTCAGCGCGATCCGAAGAGGACATGCTCGCTGGAGTTACGTACCGGGTTCCGCTTGTGCTCGACGTAAGGTCACTGGCCCCCTACCCTGAAACGAATCATGCAAGCCGTCAGCCAAACCGGAAAACTCTGCGTAACTATGTGACCAATAGACGCGAATGGAAGATTAGATGAAAGATACGGAGCTAAATGGCACGAGGCGGTTGGTCCACGACGTATCCCTCGGCAGAAACCACTGCGTGTATCTCCCGAATTTTGAATAATCTATTTCTTCTAATACGGTTTCTGAAAGTGTGACGAAATGCAGGATAACGGTGACTAACTGTATCTCAGCCGTGATAAGACGAAATTCAATATGGAAATACTCTCCATATGTCCTCATGCCGCACCCAGGTTTTGGTATTCAAGTCAAAGATGAAATGTCCGAATTTGTGATGGGCCACACAATTCCCGGGATAGGAAGCGAAGAGCTGCTAATAATCGCGGCTCCTGCAGGGGCGAATCCTCGCTGATTCAATATTTCAGCAGGTGACTATATCCCCAGATGTCTGTCTATGACAGCACATTGAGGAGGTCCGCGATGATCCGGAAATTGCAAGTGCGAAGCGCTCTTGTCCTGACTGGGCTCATCTGTTCATTCACTCATTTTTCGTTAGCTCGTTCTGCGCTCTTGTGGCAGGATCTGTCGAAGCCCGCGAGTTCATTCATTACAAGCGATACAAGTCCGGATGTTCCTCCTGAGGACCTTCAGTTGAAGGCCGCTGCGGGTCACCTGCGCGAAGAGATCGAACTTGCCGGCGACTATCTTGTAGGACGCGGTGTTGCTCGCGACTTATCCCAGGCCGCTTATTGGTATCGAAAGGCTGCCGAACAAGGCGATCCCGACGCACAGGTCGAGATAGGTTATTTCTATCTTGCTGGAATCGGCGTCAAGCCAGATCCCGGGGAGGCAGTAAGATGGTTCCAGAGAGCATCGGCCTCCGGCTCCCGGGCGGGCAAACTCAATCTTGCGGTTTTGTATCTGAAAGGCACCGGTCTGCCCAGGGATATGCGATTGGGCATCGATCTCTTGAATGACCTCGCAAAGCACGATGACCCCCGCGGCTCAGCTTATCTGGGCTTTGCCTATATGCTGGGAATAGGTGTTCAATCGGACCCTGCGAAAGCGGAACGTTGGTTTGACAGAGCGGCCAGGCATCATAGCCCCGAAGGAGAATATGCCATGGGCACGCTCTATTCCATCGTCGAGGGTCACAAGCATGACCTGGTTCGCGCTGTTATTTACCTACGGCAATCCGCCGATGCCGGATACATCCCCGCAAAACACTCCCTCGGGCTCCTGTTCGTGAACCATCCTGAACTGCCGCAGAATCCAGAAGAAGCAACCGCCCTGCTGAATGCCGCGGCAGCTGGAGGATCGTGGCGCGCCTCAGCTGTCCTTGGTCTTCTTTATCGCGACGGCAAAGGAGTGCCGAAGGATATCTCCGTCGCATACAGCTGGTTCACAATCGCAGAAAAACAGGGTGGAGACGAGGCTCAAGTGCATCTCCGCGCGGATATTGCAGCGGCCAGATCTGCTCTTTCCATTGAGCAGCAGAAGCAGTCGGAAGAATCTGCAGTACAGTGGATGGCAGCTAATCCCCACAAAGACGTCTTTGTTCTCAAGGGCGCTGGATCTGCGCTCTTCCCTATGGATGAGGTGTATGCTACGGAGCTAGCGCAGATCAATTCGTCAAAGGGAGCAAGTATTCACTGAGTACCGTAGATACAAAACCTAAACCGCATCGCCCTGCATTCATGCATCCCGTTATATTTCTCTCGGGATGGTTAGTGTTAGCCGCTCTTTTTGCGCTTCAGGAATGGATGCATGGGCGCAGCTGGAACTACAACATTCCATTTGGCAAGATCTACCTGTTATGGGCAATTCAGTTTCTGCTCTGGGGTATTATCTCCTGGATCATCTGGTGGAAGCTGGGTGACTGGATTCAGCGTGCCACGCTCAAGTCCATCCTCACGCGCGTAGTCCCGCTGAGCATTCTGGTCAGCGTTTTGGAAGAAGCTATCTGGGTTGCTGCCACGTGGAATATTCGCCTCGGAAACCGCTCCTGGAGCTACCTGCATCGTCTGGTCTATTTTCTCAACGATGAGCTGGTCACCAATCTTCTTATCTTCTGGGTTGTCTTTTTTCTATTTCGCGGTATGGGTTACTACCAAAAGTTGCGCGAGCGGGAAAACACGGCAATCCGGCTGGAATCTGAATTAACCAATGCGCAACTGCGCGCTCTGCGCATGCAGTTGAATCCGCACTTTCTTTTTAACACGATGAATAGCATTTCAAGCCTCATGCACTCGGACGTCGAGGCCGCCGACCGCATGCTGGAACAAATGTGCAGCATGCTGCGTATGACCTTGGACAGAGGCGATGCAAAACTAATTACGCTGACCGACGAGATTGAGTTCGTTCAGATGTATCTGTCCATCCAGCAAATGCGCTTCACTGGAACGGTTCACAGTTACGTGGCTATTGAGCCTGAAGTTCTGGATGCGATGGTGCCAACGATGATTCTGCAGCCGCTCATGGAAAACGCATACGTCCACGGCGTCGCCGTGAGCAGCGGCGAAGCGTTTCTGGGGATAGAAGCCCAGAACTACGAAGGTCAGCTGAGGATATGCGTCAGGAACTCAGGCCGTGGTCTCGTTGAGACGGCCGCATCCAGGCATGAAGGGCGTGGGGTGGGGATCGCAAACGTCAAGGCTCGACTCGAATTGCACTATGGCGATGATCAGCGGTTCACCCTGAAGGAATTTCCAGACGGCGAGGTCCAGGCAATTTTATTGCTGCCCCTTGGCTTCTCGCCGCGTCTAACCGCCAGCACACTGGTCTACTCCAATGAAAATCAAGACAGTCATAGCAGATGATGAGGTATTGGCGAGGCAGAAGCTTCGGCAGCTGCTTCAAGGGGACAGCAACATCGAGATTGTCGGAGAAGGTGCGAATGCACTGGAGACGATCGACCTGGTGCAGTTCACAGATCCCGACCTGCTCCTGCTCGATATACAGATGCCGGACATGGACGGATTCGACATTGTTTCAGCGCTCGCGGCGAATGGGCATACCCATCTTCCGAAGATCATTTTCACTACGGCCTACGATAAGTACGCCATTCGGGCCTTCGAAATCAACGCCATTGACTACCTGTTGAAGCCATTCACGCGCGAGCGGTTAAAGCAGGCTTTTCAGAGGGCGCAGGATCAGCTCTCTGTTGCCCATGAGAATGGAGCGGGGAAGAAGCCGTATACAGAAGGAACTTCCTACGCTACACGGCTCGTCTTCAAATCCAAGGGGCGGATCCTCTTTCTTCCCATGACGGATATTCGGTGGATCGGCGCCGAGGAGAATTACGTTCGCATTTGCGCCGACCGGGAGAATCATCTGTTGCGCGAGACCATGGCTCACTTCGAAACCAGGCTCGACCCGAACTGTTTCATCCGCGTTCACCGCTCTGCCATCGTCAATCTGCAGCACGTGAAGGAGATCAGAACGGATTCGCAGGAGGGTGAGTCATTCGTGCTTATGCAGGATGGGCAGAAAGTCCCCATGAGCCGCGGCTATCGCGCGAGGATTTCACAGCTATTGGCTCACTGAGTCGCGAAAGATGTTCCACTTCAATCAGCGGACATCTTGCCCTTCTGAGGCTGGGGCATTTACTCTGGCATTACGAAGCTCGCCATGCGGGAGTAGCTCAATGGTAGAGTAGCGGCTTCCCAAGCCGTTGGTTGCGGGTTCGATCCCCGTCTCCCGCTCCAGACCCCACCTGTACGAATCCTCAAACTAAATACGTGAACAACAGAACGGCCAGGATCAGCACAATCACGCCCAGACCGATGCTCGGCAAGTATCCCCAGTTGCGGCTATAGGGCCATGATGGAAGAGTACCCACCAGCAGCACAATCAGAACGATCAAAAGAATCGTCATCAGTTCTTACTCCGGAAAATCTTGAGAAATCCTATTTCGCGCCGGCGAGTTCTCTCGCGCGATTGAATATCCCAGTGAACATCGCTTCTGTCAGTTTGCCGGTGTTCGTATTTTGCAGCGATGGATGGTAGCTTGCGAGCAAATATCGTCCGTCTGGCAATGCATATTCCGCGCCATGGGCGAATATCATCCGCCCACGCCTGCTAATCTGTCCCGTGCGCAGAAGATGCTGCACAAATCCATCGAAAGCAATCTTTCCCAGGCACACCACCACCCGCAGATTTTCAAGCGCCGCTATCTCCTCATCGAGATAGGGCGCACAGTTCGCAATCTCCTCTGGAGACGGCTTGTTATCCGGGGGCGCGCACCGCACCACCGACGTGATCTGCAGACCCTTGAGCCGCATGCCGTCATGGCGCGATACGGCGTTCGGTTGGGAAGCAAAGCCCGTGTGATAGAGCACGGGATACAGGAAGTTTCCCGACCCGTCGCCGGTAAACGGTCTGCCCGTGCGATTCGACCCGTGCGCTCCAGGTGCAAGTCCCAGGATCAGCACCGAAGCTCGCGGATCACCGAAAGAGGGCACTGGTCGTCCCCAGTAATCCCAGTCAAGATAGGCGCGGCGTTTCGTGGCGGCGACAAGCGCGCAATACTCCCGCAGCCGCGGACATCGTTCGCAGACGACGATCCGTGCATTCAGGGCGACAAGAGCCCCTTCAGTGTTCCCGGATTTTTGTGACATCTCTGCGATTCTACCCAGACTGCTCGAGGCGAAACAGCCGCCTTTCAGCGTAGAATAGGCTCGCTTTTGTTTCCCGCCAAAAAGCAGCTTTCTCAACGGGAAACGTTTGCCTTAAACACAAAAACCCGAGGTCCGCCTTCATGTCTTTTCGCCCGCAACATGCTCTTCTGTTCGCCGTTGCAACGCTCCTGGCCGTCGCCGGCTGCAAACAAACCCCACCTCCACCGGAATCCACGGCTCAATCGCAACCTGCCGTCGTCGCAACGCCAAAGCAGATTGGCGGCCAGGACATCGTCAAGCTTGAGCGCAAGCCCACCGCCAATGGACAGAAACCCGAATTCCTCTCTGCCACCGTGCTGCCCGGACGTGGCATGAATCTCTTCCAGATCACGGCCAACATTCCCGGCAAGGGCGAAGTCGAAGTGCTCTGGTCGCCATCGCTGGCCGATGCCGCGGGCAAGATGAACGGTGGTCCCGATGATCAAAACGGAAATGCCAGCTTTACATTCGGCGGCGCTTTCCTCGTGCCATACCCCAATCGCATTCGCGGCAAGCTTTCCGACGACGGTAAAACCATTACGACCGAATGGAAGGGCAAACCAATCACGCTGCCCGCCAACTGGAGAGGCAAGAATCCCGGTGCTGAGCCTCATGCCATGCACGGCCTCATCCTCGCTTCGAAGACCGATGACGTGAAGGTTGAGAACACCGCCGATGGTCAAACCCTCACTGGCACCATCCATGCCGGCGACTTTGGAGGCCATTGGCCCTCAAACACTGACCTGAACTTCACCATCGCCCTCACTGGCGGCGCAATCGACGCCACCATCACGGCGAAGAATATCGGCTCTGAAGCGACGCCAATTTCTATCGGCTGGCATCCTTACTTCAACGTTCTGAGCGGCGACCGCAAGCAGGCCCGCCTGCACGTCCCCGGAGAACAGATCGCCGAGGTCAATAATTACGACGACGTCTTCCCAACCGGGAAACTCCTGCCCGTCAAAGGCACAAAATGGGACTTCACCGCGCCTGAGGGCAAGCCGCTCGAGGACACGTTCCTAGACGATAACTGGTCGAAGCTCAAGCGCACCGATGGCACAGTCGACGTCGACCTTACCGATCCGGCAGCAAACTACGGCATCCGCGTCGAAGGTATTTCACCCGAGATCAAGACCGTCCAGGTCTATGCGCCGCCCGCCAAACAGTTCGCAGCCATCGAAGAGCAGTTCAACTTTGGAGATCCGTGGGGCAAGCAGTGGCGCGGCATGGATACCGGCATGGTCACCCTCAAGCCCGGCCAGTCCGTAACCTGGCATGTGCGCCTGGAACTGTTTACCCCGACGAAATAAGGGTTGCTTTTCCGAGAACCGGCCGACGACCGAGTGCAAATCAAAATCCCCAGCCAGCCGCTGGGGATTTTTGTTGTTTGCTGGAATTGCAAAGTCGGTTAACGAGGACGATTTGCCGTCGCGATACACTCAGATCAACCATCTCCGCATGACGACTTTCTCCCAGCCATCTTTTGCAAACACGCGCGAAATCCTCGAGAAAACCTTTGGATTTAAGACATTTCGCGCGAACCAGGAAGCCGTCTGTAATGCCGCCATCTCAGGCAAAGATGTCCTGCTGGTGATGCCGACCGGTTCCGGGAAATCGCTCTGTTACCAGTTGCCGGCACTCGTCCGTGGAGGCACAGCACTTGTGGTAAGCCCGCTGATTGCGCTCATGGAAGACCAGATTGCAAAACTGGCCGCGCTCGGCCTGCGTGTGGCGCGAATTCACTCAGGACTCGACCGTGCGGCCTCTCGTGAAGCATGTCGAGACTATCTCGACGGTCGATTGCAGTTTTTCTTTATCGCTCCGGAGCGGCTGCGGGTACCGGGGTTTGGTCGGATGCTGGCCAGGCGGAAGCCAAACTTGATCGCCATCGACGAGGCTCATTGCATATCCCAGTGGGGGCACGATTTTCGTCCCGACTACCGCATGCTGCGGCAGCATCTCGCGCTGTTGCGGCCTGCTCCCGTTATGGCGTTGACGGCGACCGCGACGCCGGTAGTACAGAATGACATCATCGAGCAGCTCGGCTTTACTGACGCAGCGCGATTCATTCACGGCTTTCGCCGCGACAATCTTGCCATTGAGGCCGTCGAGGTCTCGCATCCCAGGCGTACGCAATTTGCCCGCGAGATTCTGTCGAACCGCGAGCGCCGTCCGGCAATCGTCTACGCGCCCACCCGAAAGGACGCAGAGCAAACAGCTGGAGAGTTGGCGGGAACGTGTCCCAGCGCCGCTTACCATGCCGGCCTCGACTCCGGCACGCGGGAGCGCATCCAACGCCAGTTCATCTCCGGCCAGTTGGAGGTAGTGGTGGCTACCATCGCGTTTGGCATGGGGATCGATAAGGCAGACGTTCGCACAGTGATTCACACCGCGTTGCCCGGGAGCCTCGAAGGCTTCTACCAGGAAATTGGCCGCGCCGGCCGCGACGGAAAGGCCAGCCGCACCGTCCTCATGCACTCGTATGCTGACCGCCGCACTCACGATTTTTTCTATCAACGCGACTATCCTGAGATGGCCATTCTTGATCGCATCTATCGCAGCCTTGGAGCCAGTTCGCGGCAAGCCGACGAATTGCGAAACGCCCTTCAACTCGATTCAGAAGTCTTTTCCAAAGCACTCGACAAGCTCGCTGCAAATGGAGGAGCCATCGTCGATTTTGAAGGACGTGTAACCGCGGGAGGCCGCGAGTGGCGCTCTCCCTACGCCATGCAGAGCGCATTCCGGCAGGCGCAGGTGGAAAAGGTGATGCTCTTTGCGGAGGGCAGCCGCTGTCGCATGAGCGCGCTGATCGAACACTTTGGTGACGTACAGGACACGGACCGGCGCTGCGGCCTGTGCGACTTCTGCGCGCCCCAGGACGCAATCGCGCAGGTCTTCCGTCCTCTCACCGGCGAGGAACAGCAAACCGTATTCGCGATCGCCCGCGCCCTGCGTACGGTTATGGGAATGTCCACGGGCAAGCTGCACAGGCAGCTTTTCCCCAGGGATCAGTTGAGCCGCGATGAATTCGAAACGCTGCTCGTTGCCATGGCGCGGGGCAGCTACATCATTTTTGAAGACGCAGAATTTGAGAGCGAGGGCCGCACGATCGCCTACCGCAAGGTAAGCCTTACGGACGAAGGCGAGGAGCTGTCCAGTACAACCGCACTGCGGCTATTCGTGCCCGAAGCAAGAAGCCCCGAACCTCCAAAGCATCGGTCTGAGAAGTCCGGTTCTGGTAAGAAAGCAGAAAGGATTCCGCAGAGAAAGACTGCGTCGGACGACACCGAGGAATCTCTCACGCCCAGCGAGCTTGAACTCGAAATGAAACTGAAGGCCTGGCGTCTGGACGAAGCGAGAAAAAACGGTTTTGCGGCATTCGTTATTCTTAGCAATAAAACTTTGCGCTCGATCGTGCGGGAGCGTCCCAGCACCGTGGAAGATCTGCTACGCGTTCCAGGGATTGGGCCGGGTAAGGCAGCCAGGTTCGGCGAAAGTATCTGCGCTATTTGTGCAGATACATGATCTTTGTCGTTGAGACCACCACTCTGACCTCCGATAGAATCGATTGCACATGACGAGTCCGTTCCGGCGCTTTGTGAGTACCTGTATCATCCTCATCACCGTTGTTGCAAATCGTCCCGCTGCCTGCGCGTCAAATACGGATGCCCATGAACGAGGCGCAATGGTCTTCCACACGAAGGGCTGCGAACGCTGCCATGCCATCGCCGGCGTTGGGGGAGATCGCGCGCCCGACCTGGGCAATGTTGGCCAGCGTCGCGGAGCAAATCAAATCAAGACGCAGATTCTTAAAGGCGGTCATGGCATGCCGCCCTTCGGAAATGTCCTCTCAAAAGATGAAGTGAAGGATCTTGTCATGTTCCTGACGTCTTGCCGCACAGATGCAGTTCCTGGCTGTCGCCAGTGGATGCCACCTCAACCGCCTCAATAGAGGTTCCCGGCGACCTGCTCAGCGACCTGTTCCAGTGCATCGTTTTGAGGGTCGTCAGGTTTCGCGTGGCCCTTCTGTCCGCGAGAGGTGAGCGTCACTGTGAAATGAAGATCGCGAACCCGGCTGCTTATCATTTCGAGGCGTTCGCCGTGTGAGGCAGGAGGCCTGCACGTTGCAGCATCGTTGCCGATGCCCTTCAGAGTTTCGCTCTCGGGTGGGCACGCAGGCAGCGCGGACTTGCTGACGAGAATCTCGAGGGAGTCAGAGGGAGCCTGCTCGCGCGAAAAAACGCACGAGCCTTCGCCGGTATTCGACACATTGACTGTTACAGATACGTCTCCGCCGAGCGCCCAGGCCGCATTTCCCTGGGTCAGCCAGGGGCACCCGGTACGCGCGTGAGCCGCTGGGACCGCTTTCGGCGCCGTGCCGTATTGCGCTTGCGCTGCGGTCGCAGAAGAAAGCAGCAGCCAAAATAGAACGTGATTCAACATGGGCTATGTCTTTGCCTTCGGGATCTTTACAGCTGTCAACTGGCCCGACTTCAGAATCTTGCCGCCTTCCTGGATGACGTAGAGCTGGTTGACGTCGAGATTCTTCAGCTGATCTATCTGCCCGCTGAGCCAGCGAATCTCCACTATATCGACCTTCTTCGCCTGGTCCAGTCCAAAATGCATCCGCATGTCATTCTGCGAGAAGTAGCTTCCGCCGCTGCGCAGCTCGTCCATCTGAACCAGCGGTTTTGCCGCATCGGGTTGAGTTTTTGCAGTCACAATAACGCGGCTGCCTATCCCAGTCCGATTCGATTTCACCCCTACCAGTTTGATCTTGATCCAGTTGCGATTGAGAGTTGAGTCGCATCGCAGAAGCTGGGGCAGGGAATTGATGCAGTTGACGGCGATGTCGATGTTTCCGTCATTGTTGTAATCGCCAAATGCACAGCCGCGAGCCGGGGCATTCTCCAGAATCCCCGGCCCTCCTTCGTTTGTGACTTCTTCAAATCGCCCGTTGCGCAGATTGCGGTAGAGATACTTGTGCTCTGCGTATTTCAGATCGGCCTTCGATCTGTCGACCTCTGGATAGACGTGGCCATTCGACATGAGAATGTCGAGCCAGCCGTCGTTATCCATGTCGAAGAATCCGACTCCCCAGCCCAACAGTCGCGTATTCACTCCAAGCCCGCTCGGATAAGTTCGATCCTCGAAAGCCGCATCACCGAGATTCGTATAGAGAGAATCGGTGTCGCCTGCGAAGTTGGTCTTCACTACATCCAGATTGCCGTCGCGGTTATAGTCCCCAATGGAAACGCCCATTCCTGCCTGCGGCTTAGCTTCCGCTGACAATGCCGCTCCCGCTTCAATCGCAATGTCGCGAAACGTGCCATCTTTCTGATTGAGATAGAGCGTCGCGGGAGCCGAATCATTCGCGACGTAGATGTCGGGCCAACCGTCGTTGTCCAGGTCCGACGCCGCTACGCTCAAACCATACGTACCCACCGCAGTCCACATGCCGGACTTTTCGCTGACGTCGGTGAAGGTTCCGTCGCCGTTGTTGTGATACAGAATATTTCTTCCACCGGCCAGTCCTGGCGGTCCACAAGCGACAAGAATTCCCTTATAAGTGCACGGGCCGTCTTCGGGCTTCGGCGCGGTCTTCAGATCGAAGTCGACGTAGTTGGCGACAAAGAGATCGAGATGCCCGTCGCGATCATAATCAACGAAGGTGCAGCCGGTGTTCCAGCGTGTTTTCGGCCCCGGCTGAATCAGGCCAGCTTGCTCCGTAACATCGGTGAACTTTCCATTGCCATTGTTACGGTAGAGTACTGGTTGGCCATAGTACGTGACGAACAAATCATCGCGGCCATCGTTGTTGTAGTCGCCAACGCAGCAGGCCTGTCCCCAGCCGGTTTTGTGCTCGAGGCCGGAACCTGCCGTTACATCGGTGAATGTGCCATCGCGATTGTTCTTAAAGAGATGACAATGCGGCTCCTGTCCCGCGGCGAATCCCTCCAGCCGCCAGCCATTAACGAGAAAGAGATCGAGCCAGCCGTCATCGTCGTGGTCGTAGAAGGCAAGACCGCATCCGGTGGTTTCAAGCAGATATTTGTTGGTTCCCTCCGGGCCATAGATTGTTTTGATATTGAGACCGGAGTCCTTCACGACCTCGACAAAGCTCACGCCCAGCGGCGTTCCTTCAATGGGAGATTTCGGCCCAGGCGGTGGCGGCGCAGGCTTCGCCTCGTAGACGCGTTCCTGCGGACCAATGGGCTTAGGCTGTTCAGGCGGCGCTGCCTGCTGCTGCCAGGTTGAGGCCAGAGCCATGATGTCGGCGAAGGGCAGAACAAGCGCAGTACGGCTGAGCGAACGAATAAATATGCGACGATTCAACGAATGGCCATCCTCATGTTTATGGTTGTCCGCCGGCGCTTCTGCCTTCGTGCGCTATGTCGGTGTGCACGTGCCACGGCACGCTCTCAGTTGAGATTTCAGGATGCTTGCGCAGATAGTCCAGTGAATAGGTCGGCGCAGCGGGGTCGACCCTCTTTATGGTGTATTGCGCAGCTTCATCCGAGGCCTGCTTCTTCATACCATCGCGCCGATACAGAATCGCCAGGTTGTAGTGTGCGGCCAGATCATCGGGATCGATTGCCTGGAGTGCCTTGAATTGCTGCATGGCCTCTGCGCTGCGATGCTGCTGATAGTAGGAGATGCCCAGCTCTCGCCGCGCATCGCGTGACTGCGGATACTGCGCCACCACCTTTTGCAGATCGGCGATCTCCGCCTCCGAGTGCCGCGAACGGCGTTCCACTAACGCCATGTAGTAGAGAGCACGTGCATCGTCGGGAGCAAGCGTGAGTGCCTTCTCCAGCGGCGCACGGGCCTCGGCATACTTCTCCCACTCAATGTAAGTGAGTCCTACGTTGATGTAGCCATCCTTGTAGTCCGGACGCAGGCGCACGACCTGCTCAAAGGCATGCATCGCATCTTCGTACTGCAACTGATCCAGATATCCGATGCCGACATTGTTCCAGCGCATCCAGTCTTGATTATCCGTCGCCAGGGGCGCCGTCGCGGGATTATCGCCGATGTTCAGCGTCCGAGTGCGTGAAGCAAGCTCTATCACCGGATAAGCAGGGTGGTCCTTGCCGAAGACGTTGTTCAGATAGCTTTGTCGCAGATGCCGGTAGTTGACACGCGCTGTGATGGTCAGCGGCCCTTTCACATCGGCAGGTAAGTGGAACTGATAGCGGATGAGCGCCGAGCGTCCAGCCTGAATGGTGTTGTCATACGCCATCGAGTGAATAGTCCACACCTTGTGGTTGTCCACAAAACTTCCCGTCAGGTCAACCGGCCTGTTAGTGAAGCTATGCGCGCGCGTATCGAGCATGCCATCCGGTTTCAGGAAGCCGCTATCGTAGATCACTGCCCCGGATGCGTCTTTCACGGTGAACTGCGCCCACGCTTCATATAAATCTCGAACCTCGGGAATGAGCGAATGGCCGATGTTCTTGTTTTGAACGACAACGTACGCTTCGACCATGTCATCTGGCTTCAGCGTAAAAGGTGTTGTGCCCAGAGGAGCGATCATCGCGTTCGAGCCGTTCAGCCTCAACGCAAAGAGATCGACATTGAGATAATTGCCGCTCTTCAGAAAGTCGATTGTCTTACTCAGCTGTTCGTCGAAGCCATAATAAAACGGCACTGCTGTGTTGCCCGCCAGCCAGCGGTGCGAAGCCAGCGTGCCATGCTTGGCTCCGTAATCGGGCAAGGTGATCGCCTCGCGTTTCATATGGCAGTTCTGGCAGGTAGTGAAATCGGCAGAATAGAAAGTAAGAGGATTGCGTTGCGAAAACTTCGAACTCTGCCACTCGTCATAAGCAGTAAACGCGCGAATCCACTTATAGTCGTTGAGCGGCGTTGGCAGATTCGCCTTGTGGCATGCGGAGCAGAATTCCGGCGAGTGGTAGAAATCCTGCATCACCGCCTTCGAGTGCCGGTCAAGATGGGCGAGAATCTCAGAGTCGGGCACGATGCCCGGCATACGGTTCCCCTTTTCATCCACCATCACCGCAGGCACGCCCATCACGAAGCTCCCGTTGCCCAGCTTCGTCTCTACGCTCTGAATCGAGTGACAAGTGGCGCAGGTCAAACCATCACGGTCGAAAGACCGGTCGAGTGCGGACCCTGTGTTCAGCGCGCCAGCCAGAACGCCGATCGGGTTGTGACAGCTGTCGCAATGGCGCGCAAATTCAATCCCCTTTGTCCGGATCAGAATGTTGACGCTGGCACGGTAGAACGGCGTCCGGAAAGCATTGGAATGCAGCGCCTGACGCCACTCGTGGTATGCCTCCTGGTGGCAGTGCCCGCAGTAAGCAGCATCTGGAAATGCCGATGGCTCAAGAAAATCGCCGCCTTCAGCCGCAGCATTGCCGGGCAGCGAAATCCTGTCTTTTGCGAAGGGGAAGTTATAGGTCTCGCGAACCCTGTCCGCATAGGCTTTGCGTACATTGGCCTCTTCCGCGCGCTGGTCTTCGGCGCCGCGAATCGCCCGCAGACACAGAACTGAGGCTCCTGACAGGATCAGGACAAGAATGAGCACGCGCCTGCCAAAGACGTTCATACGATGTTCGGCTGGAGGAAAACCGCCCATTTAACCGAGACTGACACTCAACTGAAGCGGCCTCAGTCAGCACCTGAACTATAGCGAATCTAATCAGCAGCTGTATATAGATCGAAGGGTTGACTGAATGCATGGCCATTTACGTGATCTACATGTTTTCGTTTGCTGTGGCTGTTATTGCGAAGCCTTCTCCAGAGCCTTCGCCTTTTGCCGCTCGGCAGCTGCTTCGACAACCTTTCCCTGTTGCTCCAACGCCTTCGCCAGGCCTATGTGCGCCTCCGCATAGTTCGGGTCATAGGTCAGCGCATCTCGAAATTCGGCGATCGCGTCATCGACCTTGCCGCTCTTAAGCAGGGAGTTCCCCGAGTTGCTTGCCACCTCGGCGCGCTGATGATTCATGTTTACGCGCATCAGGTCGGCCGCCTTCTTGCGCTCCGCTGTGGCCTCGGCAGGCTGATTTTGTTTCACCAGCACAGCCGCCAGCGTCAGGTGCGGATCGGGTTGCTGCGGAAGTTGCCGGATTGCCTCCCGTAAAGCCGACGCCGCTTCCGGCAGCCTGTCGAGATGATTGTCGACGCTGCCCAGCGTCGCCCATCCATCGCCATTTTCAGGGCGCAGCTTCAACGAAGTATTCAATTCTCGCGCTGCATCGGTATACCGGCCCGCCTGCATATAAAGCACGCCCAGAACATAAGGTGGCTCGGGCGCGGATGGGTCAAGTTTTTCCGCTGTCTCCAGCTCTGGAATCGCATCCGCGCCATCGTCCTTCATTTTGAGCGCCAGTCCCAGGTTGTAATGCAACTGCGGCATATTCGGAGACAGTTTCAAAGCCGCGCGTAATTGGCTCACCGCATCGTCAAACTGGCTGAGCTGGATGTAAGCGGCTGCAAGATTCTGATGAGCCGTGACATTGTCAGGCGCTAATGCCACGGCGCGCTGCAGGATAGGAACCGCGTCCTTGGCCTGCTGCGCCTGGGAAAGAGCCATTCCCAGATTCGTCAAGACATCTGCATTCTCAGGGGCTGCAGCCGCAGCTTTCCGAAGCAAAGGAATCGCATCCTGTAGCTGATTCGCGCGTTGCAGCGCCAGGCCCAGTTGGTAAGCTGCTGCCGTCGAACCCGGATCAAGCTCCAACGCATGCCTGAGTACTGGAATTGCCTGCTCGTCTTCATCCGCAGCCGCCAGCGCCCGGCCTAACTCCGCCGCAATTACCGGATTCTCGGGCGCCAGCTGATAGGCCTTCGCCAGCTCGTCCAAAGCCGGCTGTTGCTCCGCCTCCAATGTCATTCCCAGGTGCAGATGCGCCATCGCCAGCTCCGGATTTGCCTGGAGAGCAGCGGTAAACGCCTGCTTTGCGTCGGCCCAGTCCTGATGCTGTGCGTAAAGAGAGCCCAGTTCATCCTGCAATTCCGCATTTCGCGGATCACTTGCG
>DATAQX010000178.1:0-3609 GCA_036264455.1 Silvibacterium sp.
CAGGCAAACTAGCAGCATGCTGCCTACCAGGAACACCGCGCCAGCCACGCCGAATCCCATAGAGTGGAAGGGATTCCGCGAGAATACCGTCGACAATCCGAGCAACGCTGCCACGCCTGTCGACAGGCAAGCAAGAGCGAAACAGAGCCGCAAAGGCTTGTAGCTGAAGCTTGTAATCGCGTCCATCGCGTACTTGATCCGGCTCAGGAAGGATAGTTTGCCATCGCCTGCTGCCCGGTCCTGTCGATCGTAGAAGACGACAGCATTGTTGTAGCCGACCCATGCCCGCAGTCCAGGCAAGTAACGATTGCGCTCTCGCATGGAATTGAGCGAATCGACAGCCTGGCGGTTGAGAAGGCCGAAGATTCCCGCGTCCAGCGGTATGGGAAAGTCGGACAGAGCGCCAAGAACGCGATAGAAAAGAGGGAATAGCTTAGCCAGAAGTTTGCGCCGCTCTTGACGGCTCCTTCTTACCGCGACGACGACCTCGGCGCCATTCCGCCAGGCCTCCACCAGCTCCGGCAAAACTTCAGGAGGATCCTGGAAGTCGCCATCCATGATGATCGTGGCATCGCCTCGCGCCGTCAGAAGACCGGCGGAGATCGCCCCCATGTGTCCCCAGTTGCGGGAAAGCTCTACGACCACTACGTGCGGGTCGGCAGCCTGCAATCCGCGCAATATTTCCAAGGATGAATCTCTGGACCCATCATTTACATATACTGCTTCCCAGTCTTCGTCGATCTCTTCCAAGGCATTGGTGATAGCTTCATGGAACTGCAGGATGAGCAGTTCCTCATTAAAAATGGGTACGACCACTGATATCATTCGGCACCCCCTGAATTCTTTACATCCCTTTCTGACGTAGCCAAAATGTTCAATCCCTCTCATCCGTACTGCGGGGCCCGCACTGACACGGCTTGCGTATGCCGCGCTACTCAGGTCCGCCCTGAAAAACGCGTACTCTCCACCGCACCTCGGCCGGGGTCATCACCACAACGTAACGGCCCCGCGCCTTTTGAGTCGTTTGAAGCTTGCCATGATCGAGGACCTGCACCTCATATTCGACGTTGTCGACTAACTGGATGGATAATCCCTCTGGCGAATAAAAGACTATTTGCAGGTCATGTGTTTGGTCCAGATAACGGGTAGAGATGCCATTCGTAACTTGGTCATGAATCGTGTCGATCAGCTTGTCTTTGGCTGTGCCCACGAAATCGCGGTCAAGCAGATCAGCTCGATTCTGCTGCAATGCGGCACTTACACTCTGCCACGCCTCGAGATAGTTACGAATCACCGTCGACTTAGTCTGGTCATTGAGAACCCGGGGCCCTTGCAGATTAGTTGGCTCCACGCGGACCACCGGCTGCTCGGCCCTCAGGGGTAAGGTCGCCGCCACAACCGAAATTGCCAGGATGAGCCTTCTCCTCACTGTTTTCCCCAACGAATTTCATTTCCCAGGACAACACCTGTAGCGGCGGAGATCTTCGCGCCGTTGTAGGCAGGCAACTCCGCCTGTGCAATTCCGCGTTTGAGGGGCACGTCCACCGTCGTTTGTCTGCCGTCGTACACCTCGGTAAAGGTGACGATCGTTCCATCCGGTACCGCATTGCCGCTACAGTCGCGCAAGGGATCTGTCTCTAGCTCGATCTTCTGCCCCGACGGCCGGGCGCTCATCCTCAATCCGCACGGATCGCCGGGAACCTCTTGTATGATGCGCGTTGCGAAGATATCGCCGACTCGGGCCACAAATTCAGCGTTGCCTTCTTTGCTCGCCGAGTCCATTTGGGTCCAGGCACCGCCGTTGCGCGTGGTTGCCGTCCGCACCTGTGTCGCGCCCGAGACCCCTGACGACTGAGAAACAGCGGACAACTGAAAGGACACCGGCGTCGGCGCGGTGATCAGGTTTCGATTCGCGTCAAAGATGTACACGGCGCCGCTGATGCCGTTGTGGAGCCCGACGGAAAGGCGAGAGGGCTTCGCCAGGAAGCTCACATTCGCCACCTGGGTTGCCGGGATGACATCGAATGCGCCTTCTTCCTTCGAGGATTCTCCCACCAGAACGGCCAGATACTGGCCGGCATTGTGAAGGTCTCCCGCCGCGAAGGGGATCGACCCGCCCAATTGCACCTCTTGCCGCAAAACCCCGCCAAAGCCCACGATGTACAGGGTCGCTTTACCGCTCCCGGTGGTCTGGATCGAGAACGCGTCGCCGGCGCGCACCTGCTTCGGCAAGGTCATGCCCACGCTCTGGGCGCGAGCCTGAGGCATGGTGGTCAGAAGCACACTGCCGACCACAAGCGAAAGCCGGAATCTCATTGAAGACCGCCCGAACTGTATGTCGCCACGACGGCGCGCTCGCTGCTTACTTGCCCTGCAATGTCGGGGGGAAGCGTTATGGTAAATGAGGCCGGTATCTGGGGCAAGAGGGCACGGTCCATATAATGGTCGGCCACCCAGACCAGCTTTCCGTTCTTGTCATAAAACGTCCCCAGAACGTGCGCGACATTCACCACCTGGCCGCTTTGATCCAGCAGCTTTCCCGTCAGAGATGCTCCCGGTGCCGGATTCAGTTGCTGATCCTTGATGGCGATCACCGGATCTGCAGACGCTGCGACCAATGAGGAGGTTGGGTCCATGCGAACGCTGCCGACCTGCGACAGCGAGACGTTGGAAAACGGGATGAGAAAGGGCGTGACCTGCTTGGGCAGCAGAAGGTGAGATATCTTGTCAAAGCTATCGCCACTGCCAATGACTGACCCGTTCCTGGCGAGGAGCGTCGCCTTTACGGATACGAATGCAGGCACCACATCCTCATTGAGAAGCTCGCCCATGATGAGCACGCCGTCGCCGCGCTCGAGCGGATGCATGTCGACAATGCGCACATGTGGCGATTCCACGTCCTGAGCGCCCCAATCGTCTTCCGGGCCGCGGTAGATCACATCCCATCGCAAGTAATTGACAGGGATAACCTGCGGCGGCACGCGCGACTCCTTCACCAGAGGCCACTCCGCTTGCCATCGATCTCCGTTTCGTACCACGTGCAGATCCTTGGTGTCGGTAAAGGTGCCAACAACGCTGGACCAGTACAGCTTCAACTGCATCTGCGCGTCATCCGCCGAAGCGTGGAGAGGCCGCACCTCGAAATGATCGAGCGTGGCGTAGCTGCGCAGGCTGGTATAGGTTCCGGTCAGGTCGCGGACAAAATCCTGCTCGGTGAACTCGCCCTTGTTGGCCAGCCTGGAGTAGGCGTTCCCCCACTGCCTCTGGCCGATCTGACGGGCGAGATTCTCTACTGCCGCCTGCGGCGTAGAAGACGGGCGCAGC
The DNA here is from genome assembly GCA_036264455.1 of Silvibacterium sp. Taxonomy (GTDB): domain Bacteria; phylum Acidobacteriota; class Terriglobia; order Terriglobales; family Acidobacteriaceae; genus Silvibacterium. The sequence continues at coordinate 3,325 of DATAQX010000178.1, forward strand.
AATCCGGTTGTCCCTGCATCCGCCAGCGCGACGGCAGACTCATTGGGATGGAGAATACTGAACACGATCAACACCACGGTCGCCGCGGTGATGGCTAAAGCGAGCCAGCGTCCGTTGTTCATCGGGCCAGCCTCCCCGGCTCCAGGTTCTCGGCAGCGGCGGAGGAGTCGGTCTCCTCGTCCGCTGTTCGTCGCCGATCAGGAATAAACAGAACCAGCAGAGCCAGCAGGGTGCTGCCGAAGGGCAGCGTGCCCCACATCACGCCCTGCCAATGCGGAGGGATAA
>DATAQX010000200.1:0-12259 GCA_036264455.1 Silvibacterium sp.
CTCGAAGACCTCGAACGTCACTCGGTTTCCATCGCCGATCTCACCGCATTGGCCGCAAACTCCCGCTCGTTCGCGCCCAACGAATTCACCCTTCTCGATGCCATCGCAATGCGTGCCGAACACTATTACAAATCCGGACACGCCCTGTTGCCTCTCATCGACGCCGACTCTCGCCCAGCGCTCTGGGTGCTGATCACTATCTATCATTCGCTCCTCAAACGCATTGAGCAGCGCGGCTACGACGTTTTCTCCGAGAGAATCTCCGTCCCTACCGCGAAAAAACTCTGGATACTTACCTGCGGCCTTGTGCAGGTTCCCTTCAACCGCCTCACACCCGGAAAGACAGGGGCAGGGAACTGACCGCCATGCCGGCCCAAAGCGTCACCGTCATCGGCGGAGGACTCGCCGGCCTCTCCGCAGCCTGCGCCCTTGCCGATGCGGGGCATCACATACGCCTGCTCGAACGCCGCCCTTACGTTGGCGGCCGCGCCTCTTCCTACGAGCATCCCGGCACAGGCGAGATCATCGACAACTGCCAGCATGTGCTCATCGGCAGATGCACCAACCTCATCGACCTCTATCGCCGCCTCGGAGCCCTCGACGCAATCCGCTGGTACGATCACTTCACCTTCATCGAACCTGGCGGACGCCGCACCCTGCTCAAACCGTCCGCGTTGCCCGCACCGCTGCACACATCGCTGTCGTTTCTGCGCGCGCCTGCGTTCTCCCTTACCGATAAGTGGGCCATCGCCCGCGGTATGTCCGCCTTCCTCACCGGCATTCCCGCCGATACCGACGAAAACTTCGCCCACTGGCTCGCTCGTCACGGACAGACGCCTCGCGCTATCCAGCGCTTTTGGCATCCGGTGCTGGTCAGCGCCCTCAACGAAGACCTCGACCGCATATCCATCAAGTACGCCGGCAAAGTCTTCCGCGAATCATTCCTTTTGTCTCCCCAAGCCGGACGCATGGGAATTCCCAGCGTCCCGCTCAGCGATCTCTACGGACGCGCCATCGATTACCTGCGTGCGCGCGGCAGCGAAGTCCTTTTACGTACCAGCGCAGACGCGATCGAGTCCAATGCAGACTCCGGGTGGATCGTCCGCAGCGGCGACCGCGCCTTCACTTCCGACGCCGTGGTCCTCGCGCTTTCCTTTGAGGCGCTCGCCAGTCTTCTGCCTGCATTGCCCCGCAATCCTCAGAGTGAGCAACTCGCGGCAAATCTCGCTCACTTCGAGCATTCCCCGATCACCGGCATCCACCTCTGGTTCGACCGTGAAATCACCGAGCTCGAACACGCCGTTTTGCTCGACACCACCATCCAGTGGCTCTTCAATAAGTCGAAGCTGCAACCGGCGCATCGCGAGCAGCAGGGAAGTTACATCGAGCTCGTTGTCAGCTCTTCGAAATCCCTCGTTCCCATGCAGCGCCAGGAGATCATCGACCTCGCCCTGCGCGAGCTGGCCCAATTTTTCCCGGCAGTGAATTCCGTAAAGCTGATAAAGGCCGCCGTGGTGAAAGAAGTCCGCGCCACCTACTCCGTGCGCCCGCTTCTCGACCGTATCCGCCCCGGCGCAGCCAGCCCCTGGCCTGGCATCTACCTCGCCGGAGACTGGACCGCGACCGGCTGGCCCTCCACCATGGAAGGCGCCGTCCGCAGCGGCTATCTCGCCGCCGAGGCCCTCGCCCGCGCCTCCGGCGAAGCCACGCCATTCCTCGTCCCCGACCTGCCGCACGCCGGCCTCATGCGCCTCTTTCCGTAACTTTTGCCCGCTCAAAATCTCTCAAGCCTGTGTCACCTTTCCCACCCAACAACATCTAAGCTGGCTGGATATGGCCAACACCAGAGACTCCGCCGGCTTCCAGCCCATAGAGAATTACGGCGTCATCGGCAACATGCGCTCCATCGCGCTGGTTAGCGTCGACGGAAGCATCGATTTTCTCTGCTTCCCCAATTTCGACTCCCCGACCGTCTTCGCGGCCCTTCTCGATCCGCAGCGTGGTGGTTTCCTCCGTATCTCGCCCGAGATCGAAGACCTCCATACCAGGCAGCTCTACCTGCCGGACACCAACATCCTGGTCACGCGCTTCCTCTCCGAATCCGGCGTCGCCGAAATCACCGACTTCATGCCCGTCGTCGAGAGCAAGGACAAACTGCCCTACGGACACCACATTCTCCGCATGCTGCGCGTGATCAAGGGCCAGATCACCTTCCAGATGCGCTGTGCCCCGCGCTTTGACTATGCGCGCTCCGGCCACACTGCGCATAACGAAGACGGATCCATCTGTTTCGCCCCCGAATCGAAAGATTGCCCCAGCCTTGCTCTCCACGCGACCTTCCCCATGCAGCTTGATGGCAACGACGCAATCGCTACCTTCACCCTCAGTGCCGGAGAAACCGCGACTCTTGCTTTCGGTCAGATAGACGAAGAGGAGAAAACAGGAGTCGCCATCCTCGACCTCGCCAACATCGATGAGCACTTCCAGGAAACCTCACGCTTCTGGCGCGCATGGATCGGCCGCTCCAACTACACCGGTCGCTGGCGTGAAATGGTCAACCGCTCCGCGCTCGTGCTCAAGCTGCTCTCCAGCGAAGAATATGGCTCTCTCATCGCCGCACCCACCTTCGGCCTGCCCGAACAGGTCGGCGGCGAGCGCAATTGGGATTACCGTTACACCTGGCTTCGCGACTCATCCTTCAGTCTCTATGCTTTTATGCGGCTTGGCTTCGTCGAAGAAGCCCGGTCCTTCACCCGCTGGATTCGCGACCGCCTGCATGAAGACGCCGAGCATGGCCCGCTGCAGGTCATGTATCACGCCGACGGACGTCAGGAACTCGACGAAATAATCCTCGATTCACTCTCGGGTTATAAGCACTCGCGCCCCGTTCGCATCGGCAACGGCGCCTACCAGCAGCTGCAGCTCGATATCTATGGCGAGCTAATGGACGCCGTCTATCTCGCCACCAAATACGGCGACGGAATTTCCTATGACGGCTGGCACGGCCTCCAGCGCATCCTCGACTGGCTCGCCAAAAACTGGAATCGTCCCGATGAAGGCATCTGGGAAGTACGCGGAGGCCGCCGCGAATTCCTTCATTCGCGTCTCATGTGCTGGGTTGCATTTGACCGCGCTATCCGCCTCGCCGGCAAGCGGTCTCTGGCCGCGCCCATCGAAAAGTGGCGTGAAATTCGCGACACCATCTACGAAGACATCTTCACGAATTTCTGGAGCGACGACCTCAAGTCCTTTGTCCAGTACAAAGGCTCCAATACTCTCGACGCGTCCGTCCTGCTCATGCCGCTCATGCGTTTCATCAGCCCCACCGACCGGCGATGGCTTTCGACCCTGGAGGCCATTGAGACGCACCTCACCGAAGACAGCCTTGTCTACCGTTACGACAACATCAGCTCTCCTGTAGATGGCTTAGGAGGAGGCGAAGGCAGCTTCACCGCCTGTTCATTCTGGTTTATTGAATGTCTTGCCCGATCTCATCAGCTCGAAAAGGCTCGTCTGCTCTTCGACAAGATGCTCGGTTACGCGAATCATGTCGGGCTCTATTCCGAGCAGCTGGGCTCAAGCGGAGAGCACCTCGGCAACTTCCCCCAGGCCTTCACGCATCTGGCCCTCATCAGCGCGGCCACATTTCTCGATCGTGCGCTCTCCGGTTCGCCCCACACCACCTGGCGTTGAAACCTATCGTGCCAGCAGCGCTACTCCGGCGCATACAAAGACAGCGGCAATCCATCGCCGCCTGTCGACATTTTCTTTCAGGAAAATTTTTGCTGCGACTGCATTCGTCACGAACGTCAGTGAAGCCGACGCCGGAGCCACCAGGCTCAAATCCGCATGGCTCAACGCAAATAGAAGTGAAAAGAAACTCAGCGCCATAAAGAAGACGCCTGAAATAAATCGCCCGCTTTCCAGTACGGCTAAAGCGGCTCCGCCCAGTCCACGCGCCGCCTTGATCTCATCCAGATCGCCAATTCCGCGCATGGCCGCCGCAATCAATACGTCGCCCGCAGTCGCAAAAATCACGATCGCCGCGATCATCGCCGCGTCAGCCAGTCCACGTGCGGGCATCAAAGCGCTCATGACGGCCTTGCCTCCGCCCCTGGCACGGGACACTCTTTCGCCATCTCCGTATAGGACGGCCCCTGCGTCACAAAACCCACTCCGGCTGTAATCAGCAGAATCCCGATCCACCGGCCCGGCGAAATCTGCTCATGCAGCCAGAACTTCGCCAGCAGAGCCACAATCACATTGCCGATCGATGTCGCCGGCAGCACAAATGTCAGATCCGCCCACGACAGAGAAGCCAGATACGACGCAAAAAAGCAGATCAGCAGAGCGATACCAACCAGAATCTGTGGCGTCTTCACGGCATAAATCAGCGTCGAAAGATGATCCAGGGGCACTGGCCCCACGCGCTTCATCCCCACGCTCAGCAGTGTGTCGCCCAGCGGAGCCGTGATCGCCACCACGCCCAGCACCAGGTACCTCCGGAATGTCATCGTAGATTTCGTCATTCGATCGGTCGCTGATAAGTAAAAACGGCCAGCGTTTCCGGCTGGCCGTTCGGTCTTGCGCAAAACGGTCGCTATGCTCCTACGTTTGCCGGCGTCGTCTCTGCCGTTGCCTGCGATTTCGCCTGTTTCACAACCTTGTTCCTCTGTGCTCGCAATTTCAGGAACGACTTGGACTCCGCATACAGCCGCTTCAGGTCGCGGTTCACGATTGCTTTGCTCACCACGCGCCACGCCGCCTTCGGCCGGAAGTAATACTCGTCATAGAAACGGTGCACCATCTCCAGCACATATTCCTTCGGCAGCCCGGGATACTCAATGTGAGCAAGCTGATGGCCTTCCTCATCGACCATCTGGCCGTTGTTGACGATAAAGCCGTTCTCTTTGGCGAAATCGTAGAACTCCGTTCCCGGATACGCATGCGCAATCGAAACCTGAATCGTCTCGACATCCAGGCTCTTGGCAAAGTTGATGGTGTTGTTAATCGACTCCTTGGTCTCGCCCGGCAGACCAAGAATAAAGTCGCCGTGAATCGTCAGGCCCAGTTCGTGGCAGTCGCGCGTAAAGTCCCGCGCCCGCTCAACCGTCGCGCCTTTTTTAATGTTCTTCAGAATCTGCGGATCGCCCGACTCGTAGCCAACGATCAGCAGCCGGCATCCCGCCTCGCGCATCGCCTTCAGCGTGTCGCGATCCGTGGTCACGCGTGAGGTGCAGGACCACGTCAGCCCCAGCGGCTTCAGCTTCGCGCAAAGCTCTATCGTGCGCGCTTTTTGAATGTTGAAAGTATCGTCGTCAAAGAAAAACTCTTTTACGTGCGGGAAGAGCTTCTTCGCATGCGCCATCTCGGCTGCTACGTCATCCGTAGACCGCTTGCGCCACGCGTGTCCGCTCAGCGTCTGCGGCCACAGGCAGAAGGTGCACTGCGCCGGGCAACCTCGCGTCGAATAAAGCGACACATAAGGATGCAGCAGGAACGGAACGTTGTACTTCGTTACGTCCATATCCCGCGCATAGATATCCGTAACCCACGGCATCGCATCGAGGTCTTCCACCTGCGGCCGGTCGGGATTGTGCACCACCTTGCCTTCCTTGCGATAGCTGATGCCCAGAATCTCGTCGAGTGGCTTGCCGCTTGCATACTCCACCACCGAAAAGTCGAACTCGCGGCGGCAAACAAAATCGATCACCGCGCACTCGTTCAGCGCGCGATCGGGAGAAGTCGTAACCGGCGGCCCGACAAAGGCAATGCGAATCGTGGGATTCACCCGCTTGATCGCTTCAGCCAGCTTCTGGTCGCCCGTCCAGCCTGGAGTGCTCGTAAACAGCACCAGGAATTCATAACCCTTGGCGATCTCGATGGTCTCCGCTGCGGAAACATGATGAGGGGGCGCGTCCAGCAGCCTGGAGCCTTCCAGCATTCCTGCCGGATAAGCCAGCCAGACCGGGTACCAGTACGACTCGATCTCGCGGGTCGCGGGCCATCGCGAACTTGCGCCGCCGTCAAAATTCTCGAATGAAGGGGGATTCAGAAACAGTGTTTTCAGTGGCATAGCGTATGCCTTCCAGTTTACCACTTCAGCTAAGTTGAAAAGCGCCTGTATATGTCTAACTAGGCACGCCCACAATCATTTACCGGAATGCACCCACTCCGTAATCTGTCCCAGTGACCGCATCAGGCTCAATTCCACCCGGATCACCGAGAACTGTGCGTCCAGGGCATCCTGATACCGTTCTCTCTCCTGAATACGTGCCTGCTGCTCGTCTCTGGGAGTAACTGGAGCCGCATTCGGAGACCCGCTGCCGCCCTGCAGCTGCGCTTGAATTGATTCCAGCTGTTCCTGTGCCAGCTCGTTTCTCAACTTGGCGATGCGCTCCTGATTTTCCAGCTCGAGAATGCTGTGGCGAAGCGAATATGCCTCTTCGCTCGTGTGGAATTTTGTCTGGTCCGCCTCGGCTCCGGCACGCGCCGCCTCTGCTGCCGACTGGCGCGCCTTGGCCCGCCGGCTGGCGTCAAAGATCGGGAATGTGATCTGTACGCCTATGTCAAAGTTGTTGTGCTGGAAGCGCAGGTAATACTCCTCATAGTTATTGAACTTGGCATAACGGTTGTATTCCGCGCCGAACGCGAATTGTGGCCGGAAATTCTGCTTCTCGTCGCCAAAGGAGGTCAGCCGCTTCGATTTCGCATTCGCATATGCCGCCTGGATACCGGCATTCGTCGTCGCGAGCGTGTCTTCGATAGTATCTGTCTGTGAAAACACAGGCGAAGCCGGAATGCTCTTCGTATCGGTTACGAAACTCGCAGCAGGCAATCCTGTCAGATGTTGCAGCTTCTGCTGCAGCTGGCTGGCGCCGCTCTCCAGGTGCAGTCGCCTCTCGTCCACCTGCGCTGAGGCCAGCTCCGCTTTTGTCACTTCCATTCGTCCGTCCACGCCTTCCACCAGGCGATCACGCTCGATCTCTACCAGCTTTTCCGCGAATTTCTTTTCCTCCTCCAGTGCCGCCAGCTCGCGCATGTCGTTGTCGAGCTGGATATAAGCCAGCGCTGTGTCCAATGCCACCTGCTCTTCATTGTCCTTCAGGCTTAGCTCCGCGGACTTGAGCCCTGCGCGGGCTGCACGAATGTAATCCGGCTGCGAAAAGGAATAAAGCAGCGATTGCGAAGTGATGCTGTAAACCGATGGCTGTCCTACCGGAAAACCGTAGGAGTAGCCGATGCTCGATCCCATGACAAAACTCGGCAGATACACGTCCCTTGATTCCGAAAGTGTCGCCTCTGCACGCTGTACGTCGGCAACCGCCGCTTTTACCGCCGCGCTGTTTCGTACAGCCAGGTCCACCACCGTGGAGAGAGACACCTGCGCCAATGCCTGGCAGCCTCCAAGCACCACGCACGCCCCCATCCACAGGCAGCTCCGTTTCCTCAATTTCATACCTCTCATCGCCAGGAGCAATCCCCGTTTTATTTCGGATTGCATCTTCCGCGGCCCTAACCAGATTAAAGACCCGTATTCGTTGGTGCTGCCGGCAGGCCGGCATAATCCTTCGCCATCGCCCGCGCTGCCGCATACTCCGCTTGCGCCCCATGCGCGTCACCATGTTGTTTCAGCAGATTGCCAATCCGTGTATGCACCACAAATGCCGGAGCGTCCTGACTCAATGCGTTTGATGCCAGATACTCTCGCATCCACTCGATCGCCAGCTGAGGCTCTCGCCCTGCTTTCGCCAATGTCTCAGCCCCATCCGCCAGCGCCGGACCATGGTCGCGCTCCGCCGCCACAGCTCCGCTCTGAACTGCGGCCAGCATCTCATCCCAGCGTTCACGTCTGCGATAGAAGCTTCCCAGGTCCATCCATGACTGCGCATCGGAATGCGAGGCTGAAATCTTCGCCCTGAAGTATTTTTCCGCGCTCGCGTAGTCGTTTTTCCCCTCTGCGATTCGTGCGCGCAGTTCAAGTGCTCGCACCGGATCGAATCCATCCAGCTGCCGCGCGACACCTTCGGCCTTGCCGTATCCTCCGCCCAGCACTGACGGGGCCTGAGTGTAATACTCACCCAGATCTGCAAGCGCCGCGCCGCTCTTCGGATCAAGCCGCGCCGCCGTCTCGAACTCAGCCCGGATTAGCTTTGCCAGCTGATAAGCCGCCACAAACGACACCTGCTCCGCCTTTCCTCCGTAAGCCCGCCCAAGCCACATGTGATAACTGCTAATACCTTGAGCCAGTTGCACCGCGCGTTCACACGCCTTGATCGCATTGTCCCAGCGCTCTTCGGCATAGTAGACCTGGCAGCGCAGATTGAACGCCTCCGCGTCGTTCGGATCCTGCTGCAGCGCCGTGTCCAGGAGCCGATGCGCTTCGTCGGCCTGCCCGCGAGCCAACGCTGTCCGAACTGCAGTTTCCGTCTCATGAGACATTGCGGCGAAAGCGGTCGCCGATCCAATCCCCAAAGAGAAAACCAGCGCCAATCTCGCCCAGACTCCCATCGTCACTTTTGCTTCACTTCCTACTTCGACTCGACCACCAGCACTCTGTCGCCGAGCGGCTGGCCGTTCGTGCTTCCCAGCGCGACCACGTCGCCTTCATGAAGGCCGGTCAAAATCTCTGCCTGCGTCAGATTCAGATTGCCCACCGTCACCGGCGTCCGGTGAAGCACCCCGTCCACCACGCGAAACACATACGATTGGCCGCGCTCCGTATGCAGCGCTTCCCGGGGGATATTCAACGCACTCCCCTCGTTGGCAACGGTGACTGTGATGCGCACATTTGTATTGGGGAGCAGGTTCTCGTCCGCGTCGTCGATTGTCACCAGCACCTCGCCCACGTTACGTGTTCCATACGTGATAATCGTCGAGGGCACGCGCGCCACGTGGCCATGCCAAACCTGCCCGGGTCTCGCATCCCACTCGATCGTGATCGGCTGGCCTACATGCAGCTTGCCAATTTCCGGTTCGTCAAAGTACCCCCGCACCTGCATCTTCGAGAGGTCCGCCATCTGCAGCAGCCGGTCGCCCTGCTGCACATACTCCGACGTCGATACCGGAATGGAATACACGGTCCCCGCAAACGGCGCATGGACATTCGCCTGATTCAGCGCCGACTGTGCCGCCGCATAGCTGGCCTCCGCCTCCTCGAACGCCGACCTCGCCCTCGCCACATCGTCAGCGTCATAGCGCTGTGTTTTTCTCAGCTGCAATGTCTGGATCGAAGTATTTGCCGCCGCCAGCCGCTGCTGGGCCACCGCCACCTCGTTCGCCGAGGCCGCCCCCGTGAGTTGCAGCTTCTTGAGAGCGTCTAAATCGCGCTGTGCCTGGTCGCGATCCATCTGCGCCTTCTCAAAGTCCCCGCTCAGCGCCAGTCGCTCTTCCTGCGTACCTCCTTTGAGCGTGGCGTTGTAAGTTGCCTGCGCGCTTCGCATGGCCGCCTGCGCCGCGGCCAGCCGCGAGTGCGCGTCGGTGTCATCCATGGCAATCAGCAGCGTGCCCTCTGTCACATGCTGCCCCTCATGGACGTAGCGTTTTCGAATCACCCCTGCAAACGGCGCATGCGCCTCGAAGTTCACCTGGGGCTCGACCTTGCCATTCGTTGCGATCGTGCTCTTGAGCTCGCTGCGCTCTACCGTCGCCGTCCGTACTGGAATCCTCGTGCGCGTAGCCAGTCGCGCAAGGTAGAAGACCAGAGCCACCGCGATGGCCGCTGCCACCCACACCCACACCGTATTTAGTCTTCTGCGTTTGCTGGTCGCCATTAGGGGTCCGAATCGTTGATAAGTATATAGGACTCATCCCGATACCTTTGCGCGTCAGAAAGATGACCGACGCATGACGATTGCGACACCCTCGCAGCGCTCTTGCCGTGCCCTACAATATCTCTATGGCATCCCACCCCACCGTCTCCCGCTACACAGAGGAACATGCCAAGGCCGGCCTCGACTTCGAATTTCCCGCCATCGAAACCTGGCAGAACCAATTCCCGGCCTATGAAATCCTCATCGACGACCCCGAGTTCACTTCCGTCTGCCCCAAGACCGGCCTGCCGGATTTCGGCGTCATTCAGCTCCGCTATATGCCCCGCGAAAGCTGCCTCGAGCTCAAGTCCTGGAAGGAATATCTCTTTTCGTATCGCAACCTCGGCATCTTTCAGGAAAACATCGTCAACCAGATCCTCGAAGACGTAGTCAAAGCCTGCGATCCTGTCTGGGCCCATGTCCACGGCGACTTTCGCCCACGCGGCGGCATCTCCACCATCGTCGACGCCCATTGGCCCCGCCCCACCGTTGACCCGAAGAAATAGCCACGGATGCCGGTTGCCCCCATAGCCGGATTTTCGGACGTGGGTTCTAATCCCTAATGGCTAATCCCTGTTCCCTGTTCCCTGATCCCTCCCGATCCCTGTTCCCTGCCTTTAAGCTATCCTCGAAGCACCTCATGGCAGCGCCATCCCCAACCACGCCCCGCATAAGTGCCGGCCGCACGGCTGGCATGGCCCTCTTCCTTCTCACCAGCCTCAACCTCTTCAATTTCATCGACCGCTACATTCTTCCCGGCGTGCAGCCCCTGGTGCAGAAGGAATTCCGCGTCAACGATGCGCAGATTGGACTGCTGACCACTGTCTTCTTCTTCACCTACATGATCATCGCCCCGCTCACCGGCTGGCTGGGCGACCGCTTCCCGCGCAAGCCGCTCATCATCGGCGGAACCCTGCTGTGGAGCCTCGCCACGCTCTTCACCGCCTATGTCCACAGCTACCAGACTCTGCTCATCCGCCACGCCATGGTGGGCGTTGGCGAGGCGACCTTCAGCATCTTTGCCCCCGCCATGCTCTCCGATTTCTACCCGGAGGTCGACCGTAACCGCATCCTCAGCATCTTCTACATCACCATCCCGCTTGGCGGAGCCTTCGGCTATCTCACCGGAGGCATTCTCGGCCAGCACTATGGCTGGCGCATGCCTTTCTTCGTCGCTGCGCTCCCCGGAGTGCTCATCGCCCTGGCCTTTTATTTCTTCGTCCGTGAGCCGCGGCGGGGAAGCGCCGACTCGCTCGCACCCACCTTCAATCGCGCTACCTTTTCCGGCCTCTTTCGCAATCCCGCATTCTGGACTGCAACCCTCGGCCTTGCCATGTGGACCTTCGCCGTCGGCGGCATATCGACCTGGCTGCCCACCTTCCTGGTCCGTTTCGGCTCCATGTCCGTCGCTAAAGCCGGAACCGTCGCCGGCGCGCTCACCGTCATCAATGGCCTGCTCGGAACCATTGCCGGCGGATGGCTGGCCCATCGCTGGCAACGCACAAACCATCGTGCCCTCTACATCATCTCCGCCTGGGGATCTGTTCTGGCCATCCCCTTCGCCGCTGCTGTCTTCTTCGGCCCGGCGTCTTTCTTCATTCCCGGAGCCTTTCTCGCCGAATTCTTCCTTTTCCTCGGAACCGGCCCACTCAACGCCGCCATCGTCAACTCTGTCGCTGCGCCTATTCGCGCAACGGCCATCTCGCTCAACCTTCTTGTCATCCATGCACTCGGTGATGCCTTCTCGCCTCACCTCATCGGACGCGTCTCCGATGCTTATAACCTGCGCATCGGCCTCGGCATCACCCTCATCGCCCTTGTTGCCTCCGGTGTCATTCTCTTCACCGGAGCCCGCTTCGCACCGCGTCTGGCTCCGTCGCAGGATTCGCACACTTAGCGCTATTGAGCATCCGCTATTGAGCATCATGGACAAGCTGTCAGCTGAGTTAGAACTCAATCCGAAACAAGGGCACGGTCTTAGCCGTCGAATCACTGTCCGGGGTGTCGAACTGGCGGATATTCGGCCCGTACCACGTTTCCTGCTGGATCTGCGTACTCGAGAGAGGCTGCGCGCGCTTGATCTCGGCGATCATCCTCACAACGTCGGGGTTTGAGCGCCAACCCTTCGGGTCATCGAGATAGTACTTCTCAACGATCATCGCCTGCTGCTCCGCGCCATAATCTCTGAACGCTCTTCCCGGCACGATGTCAACGTTATAGGCGCCGCTTCCTTGTGTCAGTTGATGAAATATCGAATCGCTCAGGTAGGCCGTTCCCTGTGTTTGATACTGCCAGACATGGGTCACCTCATGCACCAGCGTGGCCGCGTCGAAAGTGATTCCTTTGGGCATGTGTTCGGGAATATGAATCGTGTTTCCAAGCGTGTATGCTCTCCCATCCTTCGCAATCTTCGTATACGCCAGCTCCACGACGTCAAGGTTGATCGA
>DATAQX010000355.1:0-17451 GCA_036264455.1 Silvibacterium sp.
GACGAGAGTCATCCCTAGCAGCATGTTGTGTTCGACTGTGTCGATGGTCAGCTGAACGAGATCGCTGCGGTCGTAATAAGGCCGTATTTTTATGTCGGGCGGCAGGATATGTTCGTTGAGCTGCTGGGTCTTCGCTTCGACGCCCTTCAGTACATTCTGCGTCTGCTCGCCACGCCGCGTCATGATGACACCTTCGACGGCATCATCCGTTTTGTTAAAGCCGAATTCTCCCAGACGCGGAGCGTGCCCGATGGTTACGTCGCCGATGTCGCGGATACGCACTGGCACGCCATTTTGCGTGCCCACGATGACGTCGCCGATATTCGCCGTATCGCGAACGAGCCCAAGGCCACGAACGTAGTAGGAATGAGGATCTGGATAGGAGGTGTATCCGGATTTCCTTCCAAGCCTTCCGGGAGCAGCGACTCCGCCGGCGCCATGGAATGCTAAGTTTGCTCCGCGGTCTCATCGACGTGGGATGCCTCGCCCTCGCCCGCGTTTACAGGAACCATCAGATCTCATAACGCGAAGTGCACGGCCAGCAGTTGCAGCGCCAGCATGTAGAACGCAAGCACGCATGGGGCATGGACATTGTCCGAATGCGCGCCTCTGACGGAAAATGTCCCCACGTCCGCGGTGAAGGGCCGAAAGCTGTTGGTCGTAATTCAATCCTCAGTATGTGTGTGAAAAGCACGAGTATCTGAAAGAACAGAAGTGCCTCAAATTTGAGCGGGGAAATACTCGATCACAACGGGATCGTGTGGAACTGCTGGACGGGCGCGCTGGCGAAGCTTGGCGTGGCGCGGGCGAATGTGCTCGAGGAGCGCGCGCTGACCGGTGCGGATGCGGACATTGCGCGGCGGCCGGCGATGGCGTCCTACAAGGAATTCCTGATGCTGTGGAAAGACGCAGATCCGGATGTGCCGATTCTGAAAGAGGCGAAGGCAGAGTACGCGAAGCTGCAGTAGATCGCAGAACAACAAACCAAAAGGGCCCGTGCCTTCCCCAAAATCGCTCATTATTCAATTAAGCTCCACATGATGTGCCGCCAATGGCGGACTATCGCCCCACAGCGGCCCGATCGGCGGTTCACCTTGTTTGGCACAATGCGTGTCGTACCGATCGCGCAGAGCTAGACGTAGCGATTTTTGGTTCAGCAGGGTTGGATGGAACGACCTTCACTATTCCAATAGCGGTCAGGTTGACAGGGCGCGGTGCACAAGGAGGCGGTCAGCCTGGATCCATACCTTACTGTCGCCTTGAATCTCGATAGCCTGGCCCTTCTCCTCGGCGAGTGGCTCGAAGAGACCCACGACCTCGTTCACCAGGCCGATGGCAGGAAAGGTCGATATATCGATCTCAACTCGTCCCGCATCGGCTCTGGACATCGAGAGGAGCGCGTCTACGGTTGCGGTGAGTCATGTTCCTTCCTCCAACATCCTCCCGATGATGTCTCGGTATCCCTCCTGCGACCGCTGATGCTGTAACGCCACTTCACCCACGCTACGCATAGAGGCAAGCGGCGTCCGCAACTCATGCGATGCATCGGAGGTGAACCGTTTCAGGTTCTCAAATGCGCCCTCAAGGCGGCTTGATCGGCTCTCAGGAATGTCCTGCAATCGCTCAGATTCGCCATGTGCGAGGCTGGCGGTGCTGAGGCAACTGACGAGGTCCGCTCCTCTCGAGCATGATTTGCAGGACACGATCAGCTATGCAACAGGATCGAGTGTGAGGTTGAGGGTGAGAACGGTGATGTCGTCCTCCTGGCCAAAGCGCTGCGCGATGTCGGCGATCTTTTGAGCGGGCTGGAGGGTAAGACCGGATAGCCGTTCGAAACCGTAAAGCTCGCCGTCGGGCGCGCGTGCCTCAAGAACGCCGTCGGAAAGAAGAACTAGGCGCTCGGACGGGGCCAGTTTGCCCCGAACCAAGCCGTAGACCTGATCGGGAATGAGGCCGAGGGGCAATGCCGGTGGCGTTCTGAGCTCGCGGCCGGAGAGATAAGGAGAAACGTGGCCGGCGTTCGCAAGCGTGTACTCGCCGGAGAGCGCGATGCGGACACAACAAGCCGTGGTAAAGCCGAGTTGGCCCTGCGCGATGAGTACGTTGTTGAGGCTGGAGAGAATGTCGCCGGGATCATGTGAGGTCTCGCGACGCAGAGCGCCGAGAATCATGGCCACACGCATGGCTGCGGGAAGACCTTTTCCTGAAACATCGCCGACCACAGCGGTGATCGATCCATCCGGTGCGGGAGCTACGAAGAAGAAATCGCCGCCGACTTCGCTCGCCGGAAGATACACGGAGTCGACCGCAAAACCGGGAGTGGCTTGCGAAGCGCTTTGGAGCAGCAGTTGTTGCACGGTGCTGGCGGCCTGCAGCTCAGCCGCATAGGCCGCGCGTTCGCGGGCAGTTTCGACCATCGCGGCACAGAGCAGCGCATTTTCAATGGCGGCGGCGGTCTGGAGGGCGATGGTGTTGAGCAGTTTGAGATCGCCTGCCGAGTAAGACGCGACTGGGTCACTGTTGCCCAAGGCAATTGTTCCGACATTACGTTGGCCTGCACGGAGCGGGACGCAGATCAGGGCGTGGAGCAGGCATTCGGAGTCGAGAGCGCGCGGATCGACAGCGCAACCGTTGAAGATCTCTCCAATGCCCCGCTCGAGGATGGATGCCGCAAAGCGCGATTCCGGCCCCAAGGGATCTGGCCTTCCGGCGGTGCCACCAAAAGAGGCGGCGGCCTCGAGATTGCCGTCTCGCTCTTCGAGGACGAGAATGCTGCCGTGTGTGGCTCTAATGAGCCTCTTTGCCTGGGCGAGCGCGGACTCGGCGACGGCAGTTGAGTTGAGCAGTGCTACCAACTGCTCGGAGAGTTGCTCGATGAGATGCACTTCGCGATAGAGGTGAAGAACCTCCGCGGCGAGTGCGCGACTCTCGCATTCGCGCGCAGCAACGTGAGCAAGAAGCAAAGCTGTAGCTTGCGCGGTTTCCGGGGGTCCCAAGACATAGCCCAGTGGTGCGCCTTCGAAATCGATAGAGACGCGTACGTCGGCTGACGATGCTGCTTGCATGGCATTTCCCATGAGGGGCTTGCCCTGCGCATCGGTAATGCAGACGCCTGCGCCAGCAACTTTCAGCAGCGCAGCGACAACCGGCGCGCTGCTGGAGGTGGGCCTGAGAAGAGATTTCAGGGTGATGGCGCCCATGTACCTCAGACCCCGGGCACGGCGAGGCCAAGAACCGAGCGGGCTTTGGCGATGAGAGCGTCAGGATCGAAGGGCTTGGTCAAATAGAGATCCGCGCCGACCTCCTGACCACGCTGGCGATCAAACTCCTGCCCCTTCGCGGTGAGCAAAATAACGTGAATGTGGCCCATGCCAAGCTCGTTCTTCACCGCGTTGCACACGTCGAATCCGTTCTTCTTGGGCATCATAACGTCGAGAAAGACGAGGTTCGGCTCTTCTCTGCGGATGGTTTCGAGCGCCTCTTCGCCATTCGTCGCCGTCAACAGTTCAACGCCATCGTCTTCCAGCTCTTCCAGGGTCTGCTGGATCAGCGTACGCAGGTGGGATTCGTCGTCAACGATAAGGATTTTCATAGGCGTCATTGGTAGATGAGGAAGAGAACGTTCTCCATCCCTTTCTCAAAGCGCAGGGCACGGACCGCTTCGTCGCTGGAGAGCAAAGAATTCAGAATGATGATGTCGGGCTTGGAATCGACGGCGCGAGAGACAAGCTCGGCGCCCTTGGATTCGACGACCTGATAGCCGCGTGTCTCGAGAGCGTCGGTCAGGGTACGAATGGTAGAGGCATCCTCGTCGACGACCATGACCTTCTTGCGCGACTTGCCCTGATCGAGCAGTGTATCTACCTCACGGAAGAGCGATGCGGTATCGATGGGCTTGGTGAGATAGCGATCAACGCCAAGCCGGAAACCGCGCTCCTTATCTTCCAGGATGGATAGGATGATGATCGGAATGTCCATGGTGGCGGGGTCGTTCTTGAGCACGGCGGCTACATCGAATCCGTTCATTTCCGGCATCATCACGTCGAGGATGACGAGGCCGGGCGTTTCTTCGCGAATCAATGTCAGCGCCTTGCGGCCGTCCTCGGCCAAGCGCACTCGGTAGCCCCCCTCGGTGAGCTCCTGCTGCAGGAGAGAGCGGATGTTAGAGTCGTCATCTACAACGAGGACCGATTTGTCGTGCCCGTTGTGCGTGGAGACGCGCTCGCGCAATTGCTTGACGAGGGACTCGATGTCGATGGAGCGGCGCTTAGGCAAAAGTTCCATCTGCCCTGACTGCTCGATGATGGGCAGCGTGAAAGTGAATGTGCTCCCGTGGCCGGCCTGGCTCTCCACCCAGATGCGACCGCCGTGGTATTCCACGATCTCCTTGCAGATGGGCAGGCCGAGTCCGGTGCCCTTGGGCTTGTCCGTGAGGGTGTCGCCGACCTGCTTGAACTTTTCGAAGACCTTGGGTTGATCGTCAGGCGCGATGCCGATGCCCGAATCTTTCACGCCCACCATCAACTCCGCGCCCTCTTGACGTGCTGAGCATGTAATGGAACCCGCGTCGGTAAATTTGACAGCGTTCGAGATCAGATTGATGACGACCTGAATCAGGCGGTCCTGGTCGCCGGTGATCGTGGGAAGGTCGGGCGCAATGTCGCGAACGAGCTCCAGCTTCTTCGCGTCGAAGAGGGATGCTGTTGCGGCAACAGCGCGTTCGATCACATCCTTGACTGAGACACTGGTCAAGTTCCAGGTGAACTTGCCAGCTTCGATCTTTGCCAGATCGAGCACGTCGTCGATGAGCTTGGTAAGGCGTTCGCCTTCACTGACGACGATTCCGAGGTTTTCGATGACCTGATGCTTGGCCTGCTGCACTTTTCGGTCGTCCTCAGGAATCATTGGGAACAACCGCTCTTCGAGGCGGCGGCGAATGATCTTCGCGAAACCGAGAACGGAGGTTAGCGGCGTGCGCAGCTCATGGCTGACGGTGGAAAGGAACGAGCTCTTCGCAGCGTCGGCTTGTTCGGCGGCCGCTCGCGCGTGGCTTGCTTCTTCAAACAACCTTGCGTTGTGGAAGGCGACACCGACGGCAGTGGCGATCGTCGAGAGAAGGCGCTGATCAGCCTCGGTGAAGCGGCCTTCCTGCTCGTCTGATTGCACACTAATGACACCGATTACCTGTCCGCCGGAGGGAATAGGCACGCCAAGATAGGAGACAGTCCGCCGGCCAATCTGTTCAACGCCGAGCCGGGCACTGTTGCCTTCCATGTCTTCATTGATGAGAAGTGGCTGACCGCTTCGAATGATCTGCGACGTCATCCCGGAGCCGAAGGGCCGCGGCGGAGCATCCTCACCGAAGGTGTAAGGAAACTGCAGCATCATCGTCGCGCGGTCCAGAAGCGAGACATAGGCGATCGGAGCTCGGAAGAGGTCGCGTACCTGATCGCCTACGAATTGGATGAGTCGATTCTTATCCAGCTGCGTGGCGAGCGTCTGGCTAATGCGGTTGATGGTTACCAGCTCGGCAGCGCGTTCGCGGACCTCATGCTCGCGCTGATTGATAACCATATAGGCGTTGGCGTTATCCAGCGCGATGGTGGTGTAGGCAGCAAGATTTTCGAGCAGGCTCAGGCTCTGCTCGGTATAGGCATTCTTTTTGAAACTCTGCACACTTAGCACGCCGAGGACACGTTCCTGCGCGATGAGTGGTAGGTAGATCATCGAGACGGGGGGTTGCGCCTCGCTGCCATCGTCGAGCGTGCCGCCCGTATGTCTGTACTCCGCAACGTACTTCGACGACTCGGTTTCGACGTCATTGATCAAAATCGCCTGGCGGTGGTCGATGCACCACACGGGAAACTGGTTCTTATCGTCGGTGCTCCGCGTGTATGGCGCGTAGCGTTTGCCGTTTTCGATCGCCAGACTGTATTCGATCAGCCGTTTCTCTGGTCGGTAAAGGCCGACACCGAAGATGCTCGCATCCACGATCTGGTTTACACGCTGGTACAGCTTGAAGAGAATGGTGTTGAGATCGAGCGAGGCGGTAATCTCTTTGCCAATTTCGCTGAGAAGCTCGATGGATTCTTTCTGCGTAGTAATCTCGGCCGCCTGAGCGCGAATTTCCTCCGTGCGTTGGTTAACGGTGGCCTCAAGAACTTTGGCCTGCGCTTCGAGAGCTGCGGTCTTGCGGCGGGCCTTGTCACGCTCATACATGCTGATGTAACGCCAGCCGGCAACGGCAAGAAGCATCAACAAAAGAACGTAGAGGACGTAGGCCAGTGTGGTGCGGTACCACGGGGGCAGGATGGTGAAGGCATAAGTCCCTTCCGGGCTTACTCTGCCATCGTCGCTGCGCGCATGGACCCGAAATCGATATCTGCCAGGGCCGAGACCGCCATAATTCGCCTCTTTCTGCTTGCCCCACACCGACCAGTCCTTATCCGCCCCTTCGAGCAGGTATTGATACTCCACGTCGCCAGAATCGATATACACAGGCGCGGCAAACTGGAAACGCACGCTGCTCGAACCGGGGGCAAGGCGTAACTCGGAGCGATCGGGCACCTCGGCGCCACCGTATATGAGCGCCGATCCTGCGTTGACCTGGCGAATGAGTGTCGGTAGCGGCACAGATACAGTCGAACGCATGCTTGGGTCAAACCGGAGTAAAGATTCACCCGTTGACCAAACGCTCCCGTCTGTATCCACAAACGTAGGAGTATCTTTGTAGTGCGTGAGCGGCTTGTAGGTGTCTTCATTGATATGGAAGCTTCCATCGGGATTGCGCGTGACGCGTGCGATACGGCGTCCACTGGAGGACGGCATTACGGTCCACGTGCTCCCGTCCGACGCTTCATAAAGTTGAGGAAATACATTTGCGACATCGAGACGCAGTTGGAGGCGGTTGTCCACTACAAACCTCTGGGTCGCGCGATTCCAACGATAGATGTTCTGGTCGTGGGCCATCCCCGCGTACAGATCTCCCAGCGCATAGCTCACGCCGCCTATACCGGCAGGAATGCCGTAGTGGGTGGAGACGACCTCCGCGGTGGAGTCACGCATACCTGTCGGCGCAACCTTAACCCGTAGGAGATGATCCTTCCCTCCGCCCGCCCAAAGCTCTCCGTCCGAATCCTCGGCCAGCGTGTGCGCCACATAAATAGTGTTGGGCAGCCTACCTTCGTCGATCCATTTACTGCCATCCCACCGCATGGAACCGACACCGTCACCGTGTCCGATGAAGACGCGATCCGGATTCTTACGCGACTGAATGGCGACATAGGTCTGGTTGTCAAGTACGTGAAGGGACGGCAATGCCGGGACCAATTTATCGTCCACCACGCGCAGGATGCCTTCGCTGGAGGCGAGCAGCAACTGGTCGTGGCCCTTACCTGACGGGTCTTTGAACTTGAGAAATGAGAAGCCCTGGTTGGCGCCGTGGAGCGGAACCATTGATGGGCGGTTCGTATGTGAATCAGAAACCAGCTTGAGAGCCGGGGTAGACCCACCCCCGTCGGCTACATAGACAGATCCCTGAAACCGAATTGCATCCAGCGGACCATCGCGTGAAAAAATTGAGACAGGGGAGGCAATCTCCACTCGCGAGACCCCCGCGGTGGTTCCGATCCAGAGATCGCCGTCACGATCCTGGAA
The DNA here is from genome assembly GCA_036264455.1 of Silvibacterium sp. Lineage (GTDB taxonomy): Bacteria > Acidobacteriota > Terriglobia > Terriglobales > Acidobacteriaceae > Silvibacterium. The sequence continues at coordinate 7,657 of DATAQX010000355.1, forward strand.
GGCACTCAGCGCGCCCGGATCAAGCAAACCGTCGGTGACATCGATGATTTGGCGCAGCTTCCCGTCGTGGGCGACGATGACCACCCCGCCGTTCAACGTCGTGAGGCAGAGACTGCCATCCTGCAGCAGGGTGGATGTGTACAGTTTGTGAGCTTTCAGGTAATCGTCGGCCGAAGTGGGAAACGGTGTGACCTTCTGACCGTCGTACAGAGAGAGCAGTTTGTCCCTTTCCGAAACGATGATCCGCCCATCGTCGTATGGGTGCAGAAACAGCTTGATGGATTTCGCATAGCCATCGCCGCCGGGCAACGGATGAAGCGTGTCGCCCACAACCTCCTCCAGGCCGACGCCGTTCTCGTCCGTATAAATGCGGCCTCGTACCATGGAGAGCGTCTGAAACCGTGATCCCGCCGGAGAATGCCAGACATGCATGGTCTTGCCATCCCAGCGGAACAGTTCCTCGTATGAGCGAAAGAACACGCCCTGCGGCGTTACAAGAGTCTGCCAGACATCGGTAAAATTCCGGTCTTTGGCTGGGACGCTATCCAGCAAGGAGACGTAACTCTGGCTGCCCTCGGCATCTGGCGCTAGGTAGCCAAACCCGCCATTTCCTCCAACCCAGACCCTGCCCGCCTTATCCAGGGCAAGTGAACGGACAATGTCCATACCGACATCGGTTTTGCGCCAGGAAACGCCGTCGTACTCGGCCATCTCGCCACCCGAAACGCCCATGTACATCACGCCGCGGCCATCCTGCATGATGGTCCACACCTGTGGGTAGGCGCTGAATTCTTTGTAGGAGTGCGACTCCAGAATAGGCATGCCGACTTCCCTGGAGTGCGGCGCGGCGCCCAAAGTAGCCTGCGCGAAGGCAAACGTCGTGGGGGCCAGCGCGATGAGCACAAGCGGAGCGATGCGCCGAAAAGCGACAAAACGCTGGGACAATTAGTTTTCCAAGGGGGACGGATGGGAACAGTGGTGATAGTAATGTTTGTCCGCATCCAAGTCGAGGGGATTTCACGATTGCAAACAGCTGGCCTAGGTGTTCTCGTGCGGCCGGAATGAACTTTCGGGCCAGCGAACGAGAGTCGTCGGATGAACAGCATGCCTTACCGACCACAGAAGCTGACTTGGCCCGAGGTGCTCTCGCGTAGAGCGGCCATCGGGTCATGCGGCTTCTCCTCCCTCCAAGAGATGCCCATGATCGCGCAGACTTGTCTTTGGAAGGAATCGCATTGAGCTTGAACTAGTGGGGTGGCGAGTCAAATGATTGCCCTGGCTGCCGCCTATCATTCGATTGCATCGGCCCTCAGGTCTGAATCCACGCCTCGCTCCTTCGCATCATGACTGAGAACGCTAATCGATAAAAGGAGCCAGATTGAAATCGGTACGCAGACCGAAACGCAAATGTTCGCCAAAAAGCATTCGCGTCGCGAAGACCTCTTATCTTGACCCGAATAAAAAAGGGCGGCAGCATCTTTACCGGCGAGCACATCGCGAAGATGTGGGAAGCGAAGCCGTCAGCCTGATAAGTAGGCTGGTCCGGGTTCTCTTTACAGAGCGCTCAGCGGCAGCTCCCACGAGTGCCTCACGATCGCGCACAGTTGCCTTGTTAGGGGTTTGCGCAGTACCAAGGCGGCCTCTTGGGTACAAGCGATGCGGGGGAGCCCTTAAGCCGACATCGGGTGTCAAGCCTGAGACTCCGGGGGAGAAACATGGATACCGGATCTACAAAGTAGACGGAAGCTTGAGCCGCGACGAGCAAGATGCTCGAAAGAAGCAGATTGCTGAACGGGTGGCATGGCAGCGAATTAAGGATGCGGAGAAGCACAAGCCGTACCACTCTCCACGTACAGGCTATGAATGGTGGGATGTAGTCAGGGAGTGGTGGCCGGAGATGTTCAACATCGCCCAGCTGTACCTGACCCCAGTCGATATGCAGCTCATTCTTGACATCGATGGCATCTTGACGCCTGAGCAAGTGGCGCCGGCCGTGCTGCAATTGAAAGAGAACCGCGATATCTCGTTGAGCGAAGCATTCCATGCCGCGTGGGCTGCAGCACCTGATCGGGGTGAGATTCACTTCATACCGGGATGGCACGTCTTCTGCGATCTCTGCTCACGGACCGAGCTGCTCTACGAGAACTACAACACCATGCTGCCGCCTGAAGAAGCCGTAAAGCTGCATTCCTGATCAGATACCACACGCAAGCGCAGCAGATTCTTGCGGCCCTGCTGCAGGGTGACGCGCACATTGCCCTGGCCGTGGCTCTGCAGGCAGCTATCGACTTCACGCAACTGCGCAGGCATCGAGCCCAGGTAGGCCAGCAGCCGGTGCGATGATCAACTTGCCTTCTGGGCCGGCTGACACGATGCCCGCGGCGTATGGTCGCAGTGTGTCTGACTCTTCCACCACGGTCCAGAGACTGTTGCGCTGGGCTACGGCGGCGGTGTTGCCATCCCCGGGGCACCCGACGAAATCAGCAATTGCGCGGCATCTAGGGCCGCACTGAAGTTAGCCGGTGGTTGGTCAGTTTTCGAATTAGTTCCGGTTAGGCGACCATCCGGGCGGAACTCCAGAATCTTGCGCGAGAGGAGTGGATGAACCATTGGGCTGTAGGCAACAGTTGAGCCCACCGGTCCGTGCTGCGGGTGTTGCAAATGGAGTGTTGGGTGTCGAGAAATCAGAGACGACACTATTTCTGGGCGGAGATTAGGAGGAACATCGGTCTGTCTCGGTGCTCTGACCATTCCGGATGAACAGCAAGCTGATCATCTGTTGGTCCCCATTCTTCAAGGTGATTAAGCGAAAATCCAGAGCGGATCAACATATCGACAGTGGTCCCAATCGTCCGATGCTGCTTAATCACTCCTTTGGTCAGCCAATTCGTCGCCCGAGGGCCCTCCACCAGATATTGATCGATGGGCCACTTCCTTTGTCCATCTTTCTCAATAGACCATTCTGGATTTCGTGGTGCCTTATAAATAGGATGTTCAGTCGAGAAAACGAATCGTCCACCGGAAACCAATGCGCGATGGGCGGATGTGAAAACGCGGGCGAGGTTCTCGATGTAATGCAAAGCCAGAGACCTGAAGGCCAGGTCGAAGTTAGTCTCCGGCAACTCGATCTGTTCCAGATCGGACCTCTGATACGCGACCCCGTCGTCAGAGGTCATCTCTGCCGCTCGTATGAGCATATTTTCGGATACATCGATTCCAAGAACGTTTTGCGCAGCTTGCGTACGTGCCCATCGGCAGAACCATCCGAATCCGCAACCGAGATCCAGAATCCTAGTTCCCCGCAAATCAGGAAGCATTGATCGCATAGCCGGCCATTCAGGTGCGCCTGCCAACCCATGCAGAGACCGATCCATCTGGCTATAGCCCCGGAAGAAATTGGGATTGTCGTAGATATTCTGTGTCATCGACAGCAACTGCCCGTTACGTGACCACGATCTCTCAGTTTACGCATATCGCCAAACGTCGCTCAGCGAGGGCGATTACTTGTCGAATCACCGCCAACCGTCCATGACCCAGGTTCGGTGCATTGTCGAGTTGGGGAAGGTTAGGCGACAAACCTCCCGGAAGCCGCTCGTGCTCCCCCTTGATGTCCTGCCCGAGCCTGTCCCACCCTAAAGCTTTTGTTCGCTGAGGCTTTCTCAGAATTGCCAGGACGCAAGGCTGCCATCGATCGACGCTTCAAATATGTCTTTGTGTTTCTCATGCGATCAGCGATGAAATTGCACCGCAGTGGAAGGTGAGCTGTGCACCAACGTAGCGCTGTTCTCGCTTACACAGGATGTCGTTCAGCCGGGAAGCAGCCGTCTGCAGGGACGATGGAGGTTTGAGCCTTGGGCTGGCGGCACTGCGAAGCGTTCGTTGAAGCGCTAGCCCCGGGATTTGATGGGCATTCTATCCAACGGCTGGAAGGAGGCAGTATGGAAGCTGTCAGACCGGCAGCTTGCTGAGATCGTACACATGCTCCGCAAAGGCTAGAGGGCGGCTGCGGATGCAGCCACGCTGTTCAAGATCCATCCCGCAACCGTGTCTCGGCTCGTGGAAAGGGAATCGTCATACGTTAAATAGCTTCACAATGTTTGCGCCAAATAATTCCGGACGCGACAAACTCGCCTACAATCCACGACCTACAAATCAGAAGGCCCAGCGATCAATGAAAGTTATCGTTAAAGTCTGTAGCGCCTGCCACGTAATATGCAAAAACTGTGTGAAAAGGTCGCTGGCTTTAATAAAAGCGCAGCTATAATCGCGCTCGCTGAGATATCCCCCAATCTCCGGCATCGGGAGGGGAGTCCTATGCGATTTGCGCGCGGTATTCTGGCTGGCCTGGTTGTTCTGGGGGTTGCGGGTGTCGTTCAAGCGCAGTCGTTGACTGCCGGGGCACCGAAAGTTGTGGCGGCAAATTCTCAGCAATCACAGGCAGGCCGAAAATCTCGGCCGAACATCCTGTTCATCATCATGGATGATGTCGGGATCGATCAGATGAGTATCTTCGGCTACGGCGGCCTTACACCGCCGCTCACGCCGAATATAAACGCCGTTGCACGAGCTGGCGTACGCTTCCGCAACGTCTGGTCGATGCCTGAGTGCTCGCCCAGCCGCGCAATCTTCTTTGAGGGCCGCTATCCGGTTCGGACAAACGTCAACAGTGCGATTCTTGCTGATGATCTGGCCAACTCCCAGGTCTCTCCCTTCGAGGTCACGACGCCTAAGATTTTGAAGAAGGTCGGCTACGAGAACGCTCTCTTCGGCAAATTTCATCTTGCCGGCCCCGACAACAATCCTTTCGAGCGGTCGACTCCTCACATTCTGGGCTGGGATTATTTCGATGGATTCCTCGAAGGAGCGCCACATCCCATCGATACCTCGATCGGGGGCCAATTTACCGACACAAGCAGCCCCCAATCCAACAGTTACTGGTATACCTGCGGGTTTATTCCGAATACGCAGCAGTCCGCTCATGGAGCGGATACGGGAGCCTGCCGCTTTGCAAACTCGACCTGTAGCGTGATTAGCAAAGACGCTACCCATCCGACTCCTGGATTCAGTTGTCTGCAGAGTGGCGGCATCTTTGTTCCCAACGCGACCTGCCAGTCGTCCGCAGGCCAGAATCTCAACTTCGACTTGGACAATGCGTATTACGTCTGGAATCGCGTGATCAACGAAGCGGACGGTACTGTGATCCCCGCGGACGAGAATGCTCCTCCGGCACGAGGCTATGTCTCAGATCAGACCACCCAGTCGGCCGTGGACTGGATTCGCCGGCAGGATGCTGATGGGCAAACGTGGATGGCGACGGTGTCGTATGCCAACGCCCACACTCCCTATCAACAATCTCCGCGCAATCTTCTTCCCATCGCCACTCCGGATTCCGCGGGCTTCGCATGCACCGGCAATTCTACAGCGAACGTTGCTGCCACCCGGATCATCAGCAATCAGATGATCGAGGCCATGGATACCGAAGTCGGCAATCTTCTGGTACAGAGCGGTCTGGCCACAATGGACAATGCGGGAAGGCTGCAGTATGACCCGACCAAAAATAACACCATGGTGGTCATCATCGGAGATAACGGCACCTTTGCGCCGGGAGTGAAAGTTCCCTTCGACAGCAATCGCGCCAAAGGTTACGTGTATCAGACGGGAGTATGGGTGCCTTTGATCGTGTCTGGGCCTGTGGTCGCCTCCCCGGGACGCGAAGTAACCAGCATGGTGAATATCGCCGATCTGTTTCAGCTCTTCGGTGAGTTCGCCGGGGTGGACGTGCACAAGGCTGTTCCCAAGTCGCACATCCTGGATTCACAATCCATGCTGCCTTACCTTACGAACGTCAATCAGCCCAGTATTCGCCAAACCAACTTCACGCAGACCTCCGGCAACATCCACCTCAACGATATGGCGCCTCCTCCGTGTGTCATTACACTCACCATGCCCCCTACCTGCGTTCAGCTTTTCCCTCAGCGGCAGCTGTGCAACTTTGAGGGCGGAGATTGGTACGGGCCGGATCAACCGGCGGGTGGCGTTCCTTACGCCTCCTGCTGTGAGGTTCAGAGGGCAGGTATCTATAAAGACCAGAACGGCAATCCCGCAACACTGACGCTGTTCCCTGTCGATCAGGCTGCAACGCGGAATGACCAATTCAAGCTGGTAAGAAAAACAGTAACGATGTGCGGGGCGGACACCGGCGGCGATACAAATGTGGTGCAGACGGAGCTATACCCGATCAACGAGAATGCGAATCTTCCTGCGTTGGATAAGGACGGAGACAGTCTCTGCGGAGAAAATTGCCCCGCCGGACTGACAGGATCAAACCTCGCGACTTTCAATGCGCTGGCTAACTCGATGACCGCGACCTTGATGTCCGAACCATCATGTAAGGGTGATGGCAACGAAGACAAGAAGGTGAACGTCAAGGACATTGCCGATTGGTTATTCTTCAACCTACACGACGGCTTATCGAGCTGGTACGATTTCAATCACGACGGGAAAACAGATAGTGCTGATCTGAAGCAGTACATCCTGCCCAATCTCGGAACGAACTGTTTGAAAAAGTAATCTCGCGGTAGGCAATGGGCTCCAACTTAACTCCAAAATTGGAGTTCGATTGCTTCGAGGGCGCATGAGCAGGCCATGGAAGTTGATCGAACTATTTTGAGTGCTCACCGAAAACGCCCGTGGCCGCTGCGCTGTGCCTTTTCATTGGGCCTGATTGCCCTTCCAGCCACGATTCTGGTTGCCCAGGAACATTCCGCTCAGCCTGCAGCCATCAAGTCCTCCACGAACGTTGTCCAGACTGCATCGTGCGAAGCCGGCGTTGGAGCAGTTAAACGGCAGGCACTCTCGAGTACGGCAGCCTCTGCCGCCCGTAGGCCGGTGCGTGCAACTCCTCCGGGACCTGCGCCTCCCGGCATGGTTTGGATTCCTGCAGGTGAGTTCTGGATGGGCAGCGACGAGCCGAAGTTTACAGATGCCCGTCCCTGGCATCGCGTGCGCCTCAGCGGCTATTGGATAGACAAATACCTGGTTACGAATGCACAGTTCGCCCGATTCGTGGCGGCCACGCATTACGTCACCGTCGCCGAACGGAAACCCAAGGCGGAAGACTTCCCCAACGCCCCGCCTGAGGTTCTCGTTCCCGGCTCTATCGTCTTCACGCCGCCTTCGCACCCTGTACCCCTGGACAACGGCATGCAGTGGTGGGCCTATGTCCCCGGTGCGGACTGGCGTCATCCGCAAGGTCCTTCGAGCACCATCAAAGGTCTTGCGAATTACCCGGTCGTCCACATCGCATATGAAGATGCAGAAGCCTACGCGAAATGGGCTGGCAAACGCCTGCCCACTGAGGCGGAGTTTGAGTACGCCGAACGTGGTGGGTTGGACCGCGCACCCTATGCCTGGGGAAAAGAGTTTAATCCCGGTGGCAAATCCATGGCCAACACATTCCAGGGCCACTTTCCTGAAAAAGACACGGGCGAAGATGGCCACATTGGCACCTCTCCCGTCGGCTCTTATCAGGCAAATGGCTATGGGCTCTACGACATGTCCGGAAACGTCTGGGAATGGACCTCGGATTGGTATCGGTCCGACTACTACAAGGCGCTAGCCGCGGATGGACCGGTCGCGGTGAATCCCAAAGGTCCGGCGGACAGCGTCGATCCGTCAGAGCCGGGCATCGCCAAGAAGGTGCACCGGGGTGGATCGTTTCTGTGCACTGATCAGTACTGCTCACGCTACATGCCGGGCGGTCGAGGTAAAGGCGAGCCCAGTACGAGTACCAACCATCTAGGATTTCGATTGGTGAAGGACACTGGTCCTGCCGCCGTACCACGTGATACGACGGCAAACCTCCGGCACTAAGGGGATTTGCCATCTGTCTGCCTGAACGATCACCTCGGGCCGCTCAGCTCCATCGTGGTGAGGAGATAGCGGGCTCAGGGCAGCTTGAAGTAGGACAGGAGGAGAAGCGAATTCGCACCGATCGCGCGGCGCAAACCGCGACCCTGCGCAAAAAGGTATTTGGCAACAAACCGTAGCTAAACGTGGTGGGACAGTTTTCATCTTCTATCTTCGCCCGTGTCTGCGGGGTCCTCCGACCGAGCAAGGCGACCCTGTATTCCACGCTGAGGCCCACGCTTCCTCTAGCGCATGTTTGCCATGAGGGCGTGTAAACGCTTGAGTCTAATGGAGTGATTTTTGGGTTTGGTCACTACATGAGGCATTCGTGTCCCTTCTGTGGTGTGGGATCGAGTTGCGTGATACGGGGTAGTGGCCACATCCAACCGAAAACGTCCGTTTAGGATTTTCGCTGAGCACTTCTGCGGCTTCCAAATCCGATCCAAGATCCAAGTCGAAATGGTATCGTCCGGAATCCGCGTTGAAAAAGTTGGCCCCCTTGGACTAAGCGCCGCCGCCAGCGATTCCGACTCTCGACGAGTGATCGATCGTCAAGGCACTCTTCGGAGGGTTTCGAACCTGTCGAATGGCGTTTTCGAGGATTGCGGTCGAATCACCGGCTAACCGGAATTTACTACTTGATCAACAGACAACAATGCGTGCGCGAGGGCCGACTGAAGACTGTCGTCAATCCAATGCGGTACTAGACGGGTGGCGCAGACGATCTGGTTCGAGTGAGAGTAAAGGATCGCGCCCTCGAACACGTTTTAAGCCTCAAGGATTTCCCTCGGAGCACTGACCTGTTCGCCTCCTGGATCAGACTGACCCCTGATGATGCGCCGCTCCTGATGCGGGACCGCAGCATCCAGGAGATTTACACGCTCGATCTTCGCTTCCGCTGAAAGCTTTCCGATTTACCATATTCTTGCGCTTCCACGCGTAGAGAGAGTTCTTCCCGGTTCAATGTCCGATCGTTCCATCGAAGTCTTCGAACAATTCGTCGTCGCAATCAACGCTCACGACGTGGAGCGCCTCGCTTCGCTCATGACTCGCGATCACGTCTTCGTGGAGTCGCTGGGCAACCGCGTGCAAGGATCGGAAACCATGCGGAAAGGGTGGCGCGGATATTTCGAAATGTGTCCCGACTACTGGATCAAGGTCCGCATTCAGCTGTCCAAAGGAGACACCGTACTGGCGACAGGACTGGCCGGCGGCACCATCGATCTCACTCCATGGCAAACGCCCGCAGCCTTCGAGGCGGTCATCCATGACAGACTCGTCCACGAGTGGCGCGTGTTCGCAGACAATAAACCGGTCTACGAAATCCTCGCGCGGCGTCCCTGGTAATCGCCAGATATCGCAAAACTTATAGTGCATCGATCAAATAGACAGCGATTCCGAATTGCGAACTCAGGTATTCAACATCATCTCTGAAATTGGTAAAGGGGAACGGCTTTTCGTGCCAGCAACTAGCTGTGCAGACTCTCGACGAGTGATAAATCGCCGATGCACTCATCCAGAAATTTTCGATCCATTGAAAGGCGCTTTCTTGGGTTGCGGGAGGATGACCGGCAATCCGGATGTATGGTCCGCCGCCGTATTGCAAGCGAAAAATGAGGATGACAGGTTGGTCTGCGCGAATGTATCCGGCCTTTGTTGGAGTAGCTGTCTCCTGGCCTGAATGGAATGCGCGTAGTAATCCACTTGTCCGTATAACGGGCTCCTAAGGAACTAACCGCTAGGCTTCCGATGTGTCGGTGATCGGGATGACGTGAAAGCCGAGTTGAGCTGCATGTTTCCTTAATCGGGTTTCGGCACGAAGCAGAGCTTGTTCATCGCAGCGGTGGAAGACGGTTTCGGAGAAGGGCTCTTTGGTTCGCAGCACGT
>DATAQX010000240.1:0-4565 GCA_036264455.1 Silvibacterium sp.
CGCCAACACAGTGCAGGCGGCGGCCAAGGCTCGCGCGGCAGGCGTAACGGTGATGTTCGCTCCAATTTCGTTTGCCGAGGGATATGGGGAGATCACGCCGGAGCCCTATGGCATCCTCAAAGGCGTTGTGGACGCGCATGCATTTGTCCGCGGAAGCTGGGGAGCGGCGATTGTCGATTCGCTCTCGCCCGGCTCGGCAGACATCATCATCGAAGGAAAGCGCGGGCTTGACACCTTTGCCAGCACAAACCTCGACTTCATCCTTCGCTCACGCGGGATCAAGACTCTGGTGGTTGCCGGCTTCCTGACGAACTGCTGTGTCGAATCGACGGCACGCACGGGTTACGAGAAGGGCTTCAGCATGGTTGCGCTTTCCGATTGTGCCGCGACTCTCTCGGAGGAGGAGCAACGCTTCACCTTTGAAAAAAACCTACCAATGTTCGCGCGCATCCTCACACATAAAGAGTTCATGGCTGAGCTTGCTCCCGGACGAGGGTGAACCGGGCGTGAAAGGTGTCCGTTGCCTCAAGTGTCTTTCTTAAGGTTGACTTCATGCAGAATTCACTAGAATCAGCCCAGAAGGTCCCAAGAGCACGCGGATCATCGCGACGCGGCTGAGCAGTCATCCGGCAGATCGAATCGGCCCGGATGTACGCACCGCGCCCACACGAGTGCCAGGGCAAGGAAATTTTAGGACAGGGCCAGCAGATCCATAGCGGATACGTATTCTCTACGTCCTGGGGTTTTCTCCTGAATGGTGTCGTATCGTGTTCTCTCGATGTTTCTGTTTGCCTGGGTCTTCACCGGAGGCCTGCGGGCACAGAGTATAGGCGCCAAGCCTGAGTCCGCCTCATCGCAGCCATCGCTTGGCGTGCGTACCATCGCAATGATTGTTCCCGACGGCACCCCGATACAGATCGCTCTGGATAAGGAAGTGCGCGTCCGAAAGGTCGGCCAGCCTATCACCGGGCGCGTCATGCAGCCGGTGTATGTCTTCGACCATCTCGTCATTCCGGTCGGCACTGCGGCGACCGGGCGAATCTCGGCAATTTATCCGGTCTCTGGCGGCGCGCGAACGCTGGACGCGCTCAATGCCGACTTCACTCCGCCGCACAAGCTCGCTGTCGTCTTCGACGAGCTCATCCTGGCCGATGGGCGTCGCATGAGCCTCCATGCGAACGTAGTCCCCGGCTCGGGACAGGTTGTTCGGCTGGTGAGCGCAGACCAGCACAAAAAGAACGTCGTAAAAGATGCCGCCGCGCAAAAGATGGATCAGGCCCGGGCGCAGTGGAACAATGCCATGAAGCAGGTGGAGTCGCCCGGGCGGATGCATCTCGTCACGCGCTATGCCGTTGCGCAGCTTCCCGCGCACCCGCAATACATCGATGCCGGAACGCTCTACTCCGCCGAACTCTCGCAGCCGCTCGATTTTGGCAGCGAGTCCGTCTCCTCCAGAACTCTTTCTGCCATCGGCACGCAGCCTCCGCCGGGAAGCCTTGTCCACGCTGTGCTGCTGACACCACTCAATTCAGCGAAGACCCCGAAGAGTGCGGATGTGGATGCCGAACTCTCGCAGCCGCTCTTCAATCAAGGAAGCCTCATCCTTCCCGCAGGAACCCGCCTTCGCGGCTCTGTTCTTCAAGTGCGCCCCGCCCGCCGTTTGCATCGCAACGGACAACTGCGCATCGCATTTCGCGAGGTTGTCCTTCCCGACGGAGCCGTGCAGACGGTGGACACCAGCCTGCAAGGTATCCAGTCCGGCGCTGCAGACCATGCGCAGCTCGATGCTGAGGGCGGTGCCAAGGCAACTGCGTCCAAAATGCGATATATCTCAACCGGCACATCGGTAGGCCTGGCGCTGATCGGAAGTGGAGGGAAGAACGACGTCGGAGATGCAGGCCCGATCGCCGGGGGCGCGACCGGATTCAAGCTTATCGGGCTGATCGTCGGCATCGCCTTCCGCTCTCACACCTACGGGATCCTGATGAGCGCGTACGGTGGCAGTCGCTCCATCTACAACAACTTTCTCGGCCGCGGGCGCGACATAGTCTTTCCAAAGAACACCGCGATGGAGATCGGCTTCGGCAACAGAACGTCGCTGCCCATGCCCGGCGCAGAGCCCGGAAAGCAACGATGAAAACACCGATGAAGCGGGCGCCTCATCTGCTTCCCCTCGTTGCAATTCTGTTCTCCGGCGCAATTCTCTCCTCCCGCGTGCTTCCGGCGTGCGGACAGAGTGCCGCGGCCGGGCAGAACCAGCAGGCCAAGCCACGCTCCACGGGCCCCTATACGCTGGAGATGAACACCGAAGAAGTCGTCCTGAACTGCACCGTTCTGGACAATAAAGGACAGCTCGTAAACGATCTTACGAAGAACAACTTCAAAGCCTTTGAAGACAAAGTTCCGCAGGTCATCGTCTCCCTGCAGCATCAGGACACTCCGGTTTCTATCGGCCTTATCGTCGATAACTCGGGCTCGATGCGCACCAAGCGAGCTGCCGTCACCTCTGCGGCGATCGACCTGGTGAAGGCGTCCAATCCACAAGACGAAACTTTCGTGATTAACTTCGCCGACCAGGCATACCTGGATCAGGACTTTACCTCGGAAGTGGACAGGTTACAGGCTGGACTCGCACATCTGAGCCTTTCCGGTGGCACTGCGCTTTACGACACCGTTGTGACTGCTGCGGACAAGATGGAGGAGTCCGCAAGACGCCCCCGGAAGGTCCTGATTGTGATTACCGATGGCGATGACAATGCTTCGAAGCTCACCCTGGACAATGCAATCCATCGTGTTCAGGACCTGCAGGGACCCATCATTTACTCCATCGGTCTGATGTTCGACAGCGACAACGGCCGCCTGGAATCGCGGCATGCGAGACATGACCTGCAGGCGCTCTCGAAGGAAACCGGAGGCATCGCCTTTTTCCCTGGTTCGCTGAAAGACATCGATTCTGTCGCTGCCGAGGTGGCCCGCGATATTCGCAACCAGTACGCCGTTGCGTACCGGCCCGCCCGTACTCCCCGCAGCGGCTATCACACCGTCAAGGTGGAAGCGAGCGCTCCAGGGCACAGTAAGCTGACCGTGCATACCCGGGCCGGCTACTATGCGAAACCGCCTTCGCTCGCCAACTCGAAGGTTCATAGGAGCTGAGCTATCTGTCACCGGCCAATATTGGGCGTCCCGATGATGACCGCGATTGGTCTATCGAACGAGTGGGCGTATTGTTGTTACTGTTTCGGCTCGGGTGGGCGTGGCGGATTGGAATGTCGGATTCGGCATTTCCTCATCGCGCACCCGGTGGCCGCAACGCCAACTCCATGGGGAAAGTGAGTTACCGCTCGACGATGCTCGATCGTAGAAAATTCATCCAGACTGCTGCCCTGGCCGCTACGGCCACACATCTGAAACCTCTCTTTGCGCAATCTTCGTCAACACGTTCTCCCAATGACAACATCCAGCTCGCGCTGATCGGTGCCGGCATTCAAGGCCAGCACGATACCGGCATCGCGGTGCAGGTGCCGGGAGTCAGACTCGTCGCCGTGGCCGATTGCTATGACGGCCGCATGGCCCACGCGAAAGAGCTGTGGGGGCCGGACGTCTTCACCACCCGCGACTATCGCGAGATTCTGGCGCGTAAGGATGTCGATGCCGTGCTGATCGCGACGCCCGATCACTGGCACAAGACGGCAGCTGTGGACGCGATGAAGGCCGGCAAGGACGTCTATCTGGAAAAGCCGATGATCCACATCTACCCCGATGGGCCGGAGATCATCGAGACCGCGAGCTCCACAAACCGCATCCTTCAGGTTGGTAGTCAACGGGTCAGCTCGGTCATCTACGCCAAGGCCAAAGAGCTGCTCGCCTCGGGCATCATCGGCAAGCTCAACATGGTCAGCGCCTACTGGGACCGCAACTCTTCGATCGGCGCCTGGAACTACTCCATCCCTCTGGACGCCTCCACCACGACCTGCGACTGGCCGCGCTTTCTTGGTTCCGCGCCAAAGATTCCCTGGAATGCCGAGCGTTTCTTCCAGTGGCGCAAGTGGAAGGACTACGGCTCCGGCGTCGCCGGAGATCTGTTCGTGCATCTGTTCAGCGGCACGCACTTCATCACCGGATCGCACGGTCCCACGCGGGCCATGGCTACGGGCGCCATTCGTTATTGGAAGGACGGCCGCGACGCCGACGATGTCATGCTTGCCCTCTTCGACTATCCCGAGGGCTTCAATCTCAGCCTGCACGTGAACTTCGTCGATGGCGGCGAGGAGAGCGAAGGCTTCCTCTTCACCGGTTCGGAAGGCCTGATGACCATCGCCGGAAATACCGTCTCCGTCACTCGGACGCCACCGGAAACGGAGCCTGGCTACACCGTCTCCACCTTCACCAACGCGATGCAGCAGCAGTACATCGAGCAATATCGGCAGAAGTATCCCGAGAAGCACTTCACCGGCGCGCTGCCGGAGAACGTGCAGAAGTTCACGGCGCCCGAGGACTACTCCGACAGCTACGACCACTTCCACAACTTCTTTGACTCCGTTCGCAGCCGCAAGCCGGTCGTGGAA